>DAIOXF010000026.1:0-6768 GCA_036758105.1 Candidatus Saccharimonadota bacterium
TCTCGGACTCGTCATCGACGAGCGGTTCCACCGGACTTCCCATCCTCCACGGAATGGACACTTGTTGGAGGTATTTGACGCGTTACTCTTCGCGGGACTCAGTAAGTGGTTAGGTTACGTCGTTGTCCAAGTAATATAATAGCATATTCTTGCGTCGCCACCCCGCTTTTGCTATCCTTATATAGCCTGGGTCCTTAGCTCATTTGGCTAGAGCGCCACATTGACGTTGTGGAGGTGAGAGGTTCGAGCCCTCTAGGACCCACCATTATCGACTTATAACTCATCATTTAACAGTGGTGAGTTTTTGTTTTACCCACATAATATTAGAGTTATCCACGGGGGTAAATTGGCCGGTCTACTCAACCATATATCACAGTATGAATATTACCCTAAAGCCTGTGCCATTGACATTTTATTGTGTTTATGCTAATATCTATGTATGGCAAACGATAAACAGATACAGCCAACCACTACCACCTCTCGACTTGAGCGTTTTAATCTTGGTTTTGAATACGACAAAACATTGCAGGAAATCAAACGCGAAGTTCGACTTCGTACTTATAAAGACAATTAAACCGCCCTATTTAGGCATAATAAAACACCCCGTAAGTTACGGGGTGTTTTATTATGATAAGTACGTAACTTCTATATCTTTTTGATCTGTTTAGAGAGTAGCTTAGCCTCATCAACCGACCGACGAGTAGCCTTATCTGTCACATCAAACTTATCCAGATAATGACCAACCATTAGACGTGTCTGTGAATAGAAGGCCGAAAACGAGCTGTAGCCGATTGCTGTCACTGGCATCAGAAACCACTGAGCGACCATAAATATCGTACGGTGACGCTTGTAGCGGGCTGGTCGCGGCGGTAGCATCTTGAGTGACAGGAAGACGGTTATAAACAACCCAATCATTGCAATCTGTTGAATAATGCTAACAACATCTGGCAGCTGGTGCGCAATTGGGTCACGGAAGGCCTGGCTGTTAATTAGAAGCGGCACCCAACCACCAAATGCTACTAAAATCGAAACACTAGCCAGCGTAACATGGCCGTCAAGCAGCCTAATTAGCCGTGCAATGCCCCCTATAAGCGGAACGTTACGATTACGCGTAAAAATACGTACCGCCACGTACGGGACGTCTGAGGCGCCATAAGCCCATCGACGAAGCTGCACGAATTGCGCTTTTAGAGTCTTCATATAAGTACTAGATAGGACTGCATCCTGATAAATCGGCACATACAGGGGCTGGACGGCATAATCACCATTGAAATGGAAATAGCTACGCCAGTACTGATGGCCGTCCTCGACAATCGTACGCGTGCTCCAAAAATCCATCTCGACCAGAGCATCCATCGGTTGAGAATGCGAGGCGAAGTTTCGCAGGGTATGCGGCCGCATTGAACTAATAATATTCCAGAAGGAGTTACCAGTTGCCAGCACGCGCATCGGCGCTGGTACATCCCAAATATTATTTAAAAACAGCGAAATCGGCTGATATGACAGGTGTTTACGGTCTTCATGGATAATGTATTCGTATGTAACATTATCAAAATAAGTCGGGTGCGGACGGTTGTCGCTATCAAGAGTAGTAATAATCACGTTTTTATACTCTATACCCTGCTTTGGCAGCCAGTCACGCAGATATCGACCGGCAAACGTGATGTTGCCACCCTTACCGATTACTTCGTCTTTAATATCCTTGGGGTGCTGGATTAATAAAAATGAATGGAATTCGTGGCCGTACTGCTTCTTCAGTTTTTCAACGTTTATCTTAATGGCTGATCCGCCCCGCTCTTCATAAGCGATTACTAGGATAAGCTTAGACTTATCACAGGTGGTAGCAAGAACCGATTGAATGGTTGGCTCCAAGATATCATAGCCCTCATTATATGTAGCCACGATGACCGCATTATAAATCTGTGAAGGTTTTGGAAAATCGTTTGGATGCGCCGATATAATCTGCAAGTTTTCAAGATGTGCCTGATAAGCGAAAGCGCGCGATTTAATACCTTTGTGATGCTTATAGGCCTGTCCAGCGTCCTCAAGATCGAGCAATCGAGCGTGCCAGTCGACTCGTTGCGACCCTTCAAGCATATTGCGTCCGCGTATCGTGTGATAAGCGATGCCGATTGCCTTCACGATGAGTGTAATAATCACAATCATCAGGTAAATTGCCGCCAGTAGCGGGCTAACTAATGACAAAACGATTAATAGGATTATCGCTCCATAGCTAATCAAGCCTGGTACCATCTCGAAAAAGCGGTACATGCGCGTTCTTTTGCCAAGCGGTATTTCGAGATCAGTCATGGCTTAGGACGGTGACCACACATTTAACAGAGCGAAAGTTGTCATCCAAGCGAAAGCTATCATGGCGATACTCATCCAGGCAAACAAGATAGCAAGCGTCTGACCTTTGACGATTAGAATCTTAACCGTCAAGCTAATGTGCATGACGGCCACTAGTAGCCCAAAAACACCGAATGCCAATAGATAATACCACTGGTCGCGATAAAAGTGCGTCACGCCAAAGGCCGAATAGTGCGATACCAGTTGCAATTCGCTTGGATGTACGTTTAAAGCCACATAAAGAACAAAGCTAATCGCAGACAGCGCTATAAATATACACAGCACAAACAACTGGCGATCGCCCATGAGCTCTGAAAATGATTTTAAAATAAGTTTTTTCATAAAAATATATGGAGCCGCTGTCCGGATTTGAACCGGAGACCTACGCTTTACGAAAGCGCCGCTCTACCAGCTGAGCTACAGCGGCACGCTTGCAGGATCATTGGTTATTATAACACTCCTAGGTATTAAAATAAACGCCGCCAGCCCTGTTGCGCCGAAAGTCAAAAACTGCTATCATACTCTAGTTCACCCTACATACGGGCTCGTAGTGAAGGGGTTATCACGCCTCCCTGTCACGGAGGAGATCACCGGTTCAAATCCGGCCGAGCCCGCCAAGATTAAATTTATTATGTTTTTATAAATAGACTAAAACGACCCTTATCATAGGGCCGTTTAAAATTTTATGACAAATCACCTAATAACTAGCCTAATCTGCTAGCCACAAAATCCCAGTTAACAACATTCCACCAGGCTTTTACGTAATCGTCGCGCTTGTTCTTGTAGTCCAAGTAATAGGCATGCTCCCAAACGTCCAGACCAAGTAGCGGCGCCTCAAGCCCCTGCATAATTGGCGTGTCCTGATTAGCTGTGGCGATAATCTCCATGTCAGGTTGTAGCCATACCCAACCACTTCCAAAGACCGATAAGGCTTTTGTTGTAAATTCATCTACGAAAGACTGAAAATCACCGTATTTCTCATTTAGCCGCGCAGCTATCTCACCAGTTGGCTGTCCGCCACCGTCCGGCGACATCCACTGCCAAAAAAGGGTGTGGTTATAATGACCACCGCCATTATTTCTGATAGCTGTCTTATATTGAGCTGGTAATTCGGTTAGATTTTGCAGTAAGCCATCTAAATTAGAGCCTTCTAAGTTAGGGATGGCATCAAGTGCCGCGTTCAGCTTATCGACATAGGCTTGGTGGTGCTTGTCGTGATGAAGGTACATAATATCTTTACTGATGTATTTTCCTAGCGCATCATAATCATATGGAAGACTTGGCAATTCGAACATTTCACACCTCCCTTGTTACGTTTGTATCACTTTAATTATATATCTATAGCCTAGGGAATTGAAATATAATGCTTAACCTTACCGGCTTTGGTAATGGTGCTTAGGTCGTTTGAAAATTTGCCCAGAGGAGTCTGAATATATTCGTAGCTGACCTGGCTATCATTTGAATCAATTAGTCTTAAGATATAGTAGCCTTCACCTGTCGTAGATTTTATAACATCCGAAACGCTACCTTTTTGCAGTTTTGCAGCCGCGATAGCTAGGCCACCGTCTTGGTTGGAGCGCGGTACCCAGCTAGAGGCACCATAGGTAGCCTTGCTGCCACCGACTGCTGCAGCCGATGATACGATTGTCTGGAAATTGCTATCGGAGGCCTTCGCTTTAGATAACAAAGTGGCGGATAGCGTCGAGGCATCTTGATCGATGGCATACGACACCTTTTGTCGTAGTAGCTTATTCTTGGTTTCGTAGCGGTATTCGTCCGGTGTCCAGTTGTAATAGTCTAGCACCACTGCATCATAGGTCTGCTGCGAAACTTCACCATCAGGCGACTGTCGTTGCAGAGTCAAAAATGACTCTAACTCCTGATCAGTGACGGTCAGCTTAAGGCCTTTTGCTAGTTTTTGAGCGTAGGCATCGGCGACTGCATCTTGCATCGCCTGTTGCTTAATGTAATCTAACTGGCGTTTGCCATCTTCACTCTTTAGACTCACCTGCTCTTTTTTCTCAAGGTAATAGGCCGAGCTGCGATACTTCATCAGATAATCGCTGTATAAGACTGGATAGCCATCAACTGAAGCTACTGGCATTGGCAAGACTTTGGTGACGCGGTACATAAATGTTCCGGTATTTTGGGCTGAATAAAGCTGCCACCAACCCAAAATTGCCATGATAATAACAGCGGCAACACTAATAATAATGGCGTTAATCACTAAACGATGACGGGCATATTGCACCGGATACTTAAAGCGTCGGCCACCAGCTAGAATTCGCTCACGATGTTCGGCGACAGTTTCATTAGTAATGCGCGATGAGGGCACTGGTGCGCTTTTTCTACGGAATACTTTAGTTATTAACTTCTTCATAATCTCCTTGAAGCTTGACGGCATTGTTTACGGCATCCTGCAGTTTATTGTAGATTTCATTGGGATGTTCCACCTGATGGATTACCAAATCACCTACAAATGTCTGAATGACAATGGTGCCGAACTTAAATATTTCGCCTGTAAACCCTGGTATATTATAGCTTATGTTTTGAATCTTTGACAGCCGCAGCTCGATGACATCCTTGCCAAATAAACCCTTTTGGGTCACCTGGCGGATGCGCTGATCAGTGACTATGTAGACCGTAAAATACCAAAGTATAAAGTGATAGAAAAATAATATTAAGCCAATCAGCAGTCCAGCGACTGGCAATAGAAAGAGTTCAAGATTGCTCTGCCAGATTAACGGCGGAATTGAGGTCACGACAACCGGAATCATCAACAAATAGAAACCCTTGCGCATCGAAATGATGTGACGGCGAAACACAAATAGTAGTTGCTCATCGCTACGCTGCCCTTCAAATTCGGGCTGAACACCAGATTGATTATCTCTATTCGTACTCATAATTTTATTGGTACCCTGGGCAGGAGTCGAACCTACAACCTTATCCTTAGGACGGATCTGCTCTATCCAGTTGAGCTACCAGGGCTCATCCCCCGCCTTTTGCTATTGTAGCATAAGGTAGAGGTGTAATATTAACGGGTGAATTTTTCGTTTAGAACTTGGTAATCGTAAAGTTCAGTATCACTAAACCAGTGCTTAATTTCTTCTTCAGCCTCAGCTTCGTCACCACTAGCGTGAATCAAGTTTGAAATGCCCTTGTCTTTTTCGTCGGCATAGCCGAAACTCATGTGCGAGTAGTCGCCCCTGATAGTACCGGGTGCAGCCGACTTTGGCTCAGTTGGACCAACCATCTTACGAACCAGCGCTACCGCCTCGACACCCTCGAGGACCATAGCGATCACCGGTCCCTGAATCATCATATCGAGAGTAATATTGAAGGTATGTTCACCACGACGAGTTACCATCTTGCCAATTTCTTCGTAGTGTTTGTAATAGTGCGCTTTGTCAGGGGCTAACATTTTAGTGGCGACAATCTTTAGGCCAACACGCTCAAATCTAGTAAGAATCTCACCTACCAGACCACGTTGCAGCGTGTCAGGCTTAAAAACTATCAGGGTTTTTTGAATATCTTGACTCATATTTTTCCTTCAATTATTTAAGCTTATTGTAACAAAACAACCGTCAGTAAGATAGCTGACAGACCTATTCGGTACCAGCCAAAGAGAGCTAGACCGTGTTTTGATAGATAGCGCATCATAAAGCCAACCGCAATCATACCGGCGATAAAGGCCACTAAGTTACCGATTACAAGGGTGGATAGATTGGCCGTCAAATAAGCCCTTTCGTTATGACCTAGCATCAGTTTCAACATGACACCCGTCATAATTGGGATAGCGGCCAGGAAGCTGTACTCAGCTGCGGCCGCTGAACTAAGACCCATCAATCTACCGGTAACGATTGTTGAGCCAGAACGCGATACACCCGGTATTAAGGCTAGTATCTGCACTAGACCAATCGTTAGAGCTCGCCCCACACTAAGGTCCTCGCCGCGTTCGGCCGGGCTAGCCTTGGGTAATTTCTCAAGCACGACCATAACGATACCGATTAAACCTAGGGCAATCGCGACTACTGTTAGACTGCCAAAAAACCATGAAGTATTAAGGAAGTCTGATAACAAATAACCAACTATACCTGCCGGCAAAGCGGTAATAATGACGTTGCGAAGCAAATTCATATTTTTCTTGACGACTATGTTAGTAATAACGTCCCAAATACGCTTACGGAAATAGACAAACAAAGCGACAGTTGTGCCAATATCTAAAAACTCCAAAAACATATGGTCTGAAGCTTGGCTAAAGAAAAATTGTGTAATTACTAGATGACCTGAGCTACTGACTGGTATAAACTCGGTTAACCCCTGTACTAAACCAAGAATGACCGTTTCAAAAATACTATGCATAAAAACTATTGTACCGAACCTACCTCATTTAGGCTATGCTAATAGTATGTATATGTC
>DAIOXF010000027.1:0-6476 GCA_036758105.1 Candidatus Saccharimonadota bacterium
CGGTGCTAGTGACGGCCACTGGGACCAAGCTGTTGGTGTTTGAGCCGTTACCGAGACTACCAGAGGTGCCCGATCCCCAACAATAGGCCTTGCCAGCGAAAGTCAGGCCGCAGACGGACCAGCTATTGGCCGCAATTTTCGACCAGCCTGGACGGTAATAACTTCCCTGTCCGGTCGCGCTCCAGGCGCTCACCGCATTGGCGTTGTAGCACTGGGCCTGCACCTGGGCGGTGTAGGTATAGCCCGCGTCTGACGTATTCAAAGTCGACGAAAGCCCGGCAATCGGTCCATACCATACAGAGGTGTAGCCGCCAGTGTAATTTATGACATAACGATATTGGTAGCGGGCTGTCGCACCGGCTTGGCACGCTACGGTAGGCCATGAGTACGTCGTAACGGTGCTAGGTGTTGATGCTGTGACGGTTGGAGCGCTCGGCGTCCCCAATGTCGCGATTTGGACGTTGTGGCGGCTCTTGATAGTAATAATTTGGCCAGTACTTTCTTGTACGTATTTTAATTGAAAGATTAGACAATCTGCGCCACTCAGGCAGGTCGAGTTACTGTCGCCAACATACGCAAAGAAGTCTGGCTGCGAATTGCTAGTTAGGTCAGTACACTGAATAGAATTGGTCGTACCGGACGGGGCTTTTGGTGTCACTAGCGTCTGAGGTTGGACGCCCGGTAGTACAGAGGTTGTGACTGTTGCGGAAGCACCGGTTAGCGCTGAACAACCTGGATACTCGCCGTTTTGTTCATAATATTTTTCAAGTGCTTCTGCCAGGATTGTTGCTTGGCTAGACCTGGCGCTGTCGCGCGTATCTGCTTGATAGCGGCCAAATCCCATAAAAGTAATCGTTGCTAGGATGCCAATAACAGCAATAACTACCAGGATCTCGACCATAGTAAAACCGCTTGTGGTTTTTCTCATATCGATAGTGTACCAAAAAACTAAAATTTAAGCACTACATTTAACAAATTTAAAAGCTAATTCTAACGATGAGCTCTTGCATATAGGCTGGTCTAATATTCTGCTATTTTTTAACTAAATCCAGAACAACTAAGTGTTCGATGTGTGGTGTACGTGGGAAAAAGTTGTAGCCACGGTGAGCCTTGACGCCATATTTTTCGGCAAGTCGTGCTACGTCGCGAGCCTGGGTAACTGGGTTACAGGAAAGATAGATGATTCGCTCGGGCTGAGCTTCAAGCAGTTTTTTAACGACATCTTCGTGTAGGCCAGCGCGTGGCGGATCGACAATTATAGTACTGTCCGAATTGATGTTCTCAAGGACGGTTTCGGTCGGTGCTAAAATTGCCTTGACGCTTTTTTCGCGGTCCAGCGCTGTAATATTGCGCTTCATTTCGCGGACGGCGTGCTCATTAATCTCGACCATAGTGACGTTTTTGCCGCCTATGGTTAGACCAATCGTACCGACGCCACTATAAAGATCAAGTGTTGGTTTGCTATCATTCACCCACTGCTTCATATCGTTTAGGGCTTGTTCGTAAACTGGCAAATTGATCTGAAAAAAACCTTCGATAGCATAAGTAAACGGCACGCCAAGAATTGTGTCGGTCAGACTAGTCGTACCCCACGATTGAAGTCGCTTGGTAATTACACTGGCAGGACTTTTTGGATTAGAGAAAATCAGCTCAAAACCGATGATGCCACCATTCTCTTTTAATAGCTCTAGCTCGGTATCGCTAAATAGTTCGAAAGCTTCATCTTTGACATACAGTTGCAAAGCCACGTTGCCGGCACTATCGCACCTAACAAGTAGTGTTTTTAGCATATAAGCACGGACGTCGGGTTTGCGCCGAAGTAGATTGCGGACTGCCAGCGCAGCCTTATTGATCTGAGGATGTGCCAAACTAGTACCTTCCACCGGGATTTTACCGTGAGTGCCGCGACGGAAAAAGCACAAATCCAACTGGTCAGCCTCTTTGTTCCAATACCAGCTGTATTCAATTTTGTTACGGTATTCAAACTGTTTATTATCGGTATAAACTTCGATTTTTTCAGGTAAAACGATGTCGTGTAGTTCGTAAGCCTCTTCAATCAAAGCGGCTTTATAGTGGCCTTCGGCCTCAAAGTCCATAATTTGCCATGGGCTGGTTGATAGATAACTTTCCTCGTCCTCAGGCTTAATTCGCTCGCTACTGGCTTTAATCACCTCCGTGACGATGCCTTCGGCCAGCTTAGATTTCTTTTTGGTAAGCTGAACCTTGACTGTTTCACCGGGCAAGCCTCCCCATGTAAACAATTTGCAACCATCTTCAAGCGTGCCAAGGGTCTGACCACCGCCAACTATTTTTTCCAAAAGAACTTCTACTACTGGTAGGATTTTTTTACTCATCTATTCAGTATACCTGAAGGCGTGTTATAATTGCGTATGTTTTGGGATGTCGCCAAGTGGTAAGGCACCAGGTTCTGGTCCTGGCATTCGGGGGTTCGAATCCCTCCATCCCAGCCATAGAAAAAGACCAAGTTTTGCTCGGTCTTTTTCTATAACTAGGTTGGTCGGAATTCGAAGCCCCGAGTGCGCATTCGGAGGCGAAAACAGTCTGCGACTGTTTGAGGGAAACTTTCCGATGAAAACTGTGTTTTCAATCGCGAAGTTTCGGGGTCGCGGAACGTGACCGAATCCCTCCGTCCTTTTTTGTTCGACCAACCCCTACAAACCGCTTATGTTATTGTAAAATATGCTATTTTATGATATAATGTAGGCCGAACCTTAATAATTTAGCACTCCCTTGAGAACGGCGTTGTATGTAAGAATATTTTGTATATACTACGCCGTTCTTAAAAAAGCTGTATGCGGATTGTCCGTAAGCAGATGTAGCGGTAGAAAATAGGTACGTCATCATGACACGCCTTTTGAAGCTCCCCTTCGACAAGGTCAACGCGCTCCTGCAGGCGTTCCAAACCGCTGGCTTGACTTACGAGCAGGCTTTGGAATTGATCGTCAGCCCGCGCAAAGTCAAGCTGATGGTCAACGCGCTCCTGCAGGCTACGTTGCCTGTCGAGCACGAGCAGCCCGCTCAGTCCACTTCCACCGACAAGCCTATCGTCGGTGGGGGCTCTGAACATGCCAAGCCGGATCTATCCAGCAGTTCATTATGGCCGTGAGTGCTAGACCTCGGTTCCCGGGTGTCCGAGAGGACCTTGTGGCTTCGGCCCTTGGTCCTCCTCGGCACTCACGCCCGATCTTCTTGAAAAAGTCGATCGGGCTTTTTCATTTGGTATAGCACCGTTTACCCTCTCTCTAGCTATTGACTGACTAAAACCTTATGATAGTCATAATATATGAAAGATATTTTGATCATTATCCGACGTAATTTCCTGTCACCTATTGTTATTGCGATTTTAATCTTAGCATCCATTCTGCTGCTTTTAAATGAGCCACGCGATGCTTGGTTTATCTCTATTGTTATTGTTATTAATACACTTCTGGCGGTTGTTCAAGAGATAAGGGCCCAAAGAGCCTTGAAGAAACTTGAACTGATGAGTGCGCCGCGTGCCAGGCGCGTTAAGGGCGACGGCAGTGTCGAAGAAGTGATGTTTGATGCCCTGGTGGTCGGTGATACGATTCAACTGCAACTTGGTGACGAAGTGCCAGCTGACGGTGAAATTGTGGCCTCAGCCGGTCTAGAAGCCGACGAGAGCATTCTAACCGGTGAATCCGGTCCGATTGATAAACCACAAAAATCGATTGTGTATGCGGCGAGTGCTATCGTGGCAGGAAGTGCGACAGTTCGCGTAACGGCGGTGGGTCCGGACACAAAAGTTGGAGCTATGACAGCAACACTAAAGCGCTACATGCCCCACCTTACTCCCCTGCAAAAAGCAATTAGTCATGCTATTACGCGCTTAACTTATGGCGCACTTGTTTTAGCGGCACTTATTTTTATCGTTTATTTTCTCTCAGGTGAAAATGCGGTTAAGATTTTTAAAACTATAACATCGGCTGCGGTGACGGTTGTGCCGGAGGGTCTTTTGCTGGCAAGTTCGCTACTGCTTGCTTTTGGCTCTATAAAATTAGCCCAGGCGAAGGTTCTACCGCAAAAATTAGCGGCTATCGAGGCTATGGCGCTGCTGAATGTTCTGTGTGTCGATAAAACCGGAACCCTGACAAGCGATAAAATAACCTTTGATAAGTTTGAACTATTTGATAAGTCGACGACCCATATCGTAGAGCTTGTTGGTATTGCCGCCAAAGAGACCAGCAGTGGTAATACGACTGGTGATGCGATGATTGCCGGACTCCCCGTGGTGAATAAATATAAAATTTTGCAAACATTGGCGTTTTCGTCGGCACGCAAAATGAGCGGCGTGAAGGTTGCCTATAAAGACCACGATTACAGCATTCTTCTGGGAGCGCCAGAATTTTTAGCTAAGCTTGCTCCCCTTTCGGTAGAGCAAAAGAAACACGTTGAGTCACTTGCTAAGGAAGGAAAACGCGTGTTGTTAGCTGCAACGTTTACCAATACGACTATTGCCCTGAAACACCTATCTGAACGTTCTGGTAAGGCGGTTGGATTGATTATTTTATCCAACGAACTCCGGGAAGGTGTCGAGAAAACCGTTGATTACTTGCAAAAAAATGGCGTCAGCATCCGTGTTATTAGTGGTGATAATCCAGATACCGTTCAGTACGTGGCGCATAGGGCTGGTATCGTTAATCACCACAAAGTACTCACTGGTGCTGAACTTGAAAAAGTAAGGACGAAAGACTGGGACGCGACAATCGCTGATACGATTATTTTTGCGCGTGTCTTGCCCGAGCAAAAAGAGCGCCTTATCGAGACCTTTAAACGCTTGGGGCATTTTACGGGTATGGTTGGCGACGGTGTTAATGATGCTTTGGCGCTAAAAAAAGCTGATCTTGGGGTTGCGATGTATGCCGGTGCGGCCGCCACTAGGCGTGTGGCAGATATCGTTCTTCTTAATAATTCATTCAATTCACTGCCGCTTGGCATGCGGCTGGGTAATCGTATTATGCAGGCGATTGAGATTATCGCGACGTTGTTTTTTCACAAGATTATCTATGGAGTTGTGCTGCTACTGTCCACGCTTGCGCTTGGTATCCTCTATCCGTTTGAGCCACGCCATATTACCTTTATGAATATTTTTCTCGTGACCATGCCGACGCTTATGTGGACTTTCTTTAGCCCGCGTCCGCGTCATCGCTTGTCGCCACGGTACTTTTGGCGCGATACGCTGTTTGCTGTAGCGCCGATTGCTGCTTTGTCTGGGATTGTTGTCACTATAACCTATATATTTCTTCGTATAATACATCCGACTAACCTTGTGGGGGTTTCTACGACGACGGTCCTAGTTGCTACTTTTTTTGGTATTTACCTGGTGTTCTTGGTGCCTCGTATGTTTGACGTTAGGAATAACCGGGAAGCGCAGCTTGCTCGCTTGCTATACATTCTTGCTGTTGTTTTCGTTTTGATTCCTAGCTTTGGATTAGGCTTCGCGCGTGACTTCTTTGACTTTACGACGCCTGCATGGCAGAACACATGGCCGCTACTGCTTCTGATTGTCATTACGGCTGCCCTGCAGTGGATAATAGCTAGAAGAGCCGGCCTGCGGCTTAAACGGCGCGAGCCATAATTCATGTTATCACCTGAACAAGAGCGCCAACGTGCATTAAAGGTTTCACAGCTTTACGGCCAAAAATACATTAAATCTCTGCCCTTGAATGCCAGGCCATTAAGCCTGTCGCCCGCTGTTGTTTGTGGCTTTGTGTTAGCGGTCCCATCTGTAGCCTTCGCTATACTGCTGGATATTTACCGTAATACCAGTTACTGGAATCTGTCAGATGTTCAGGGCGCCAGTATGATTTTTATACCAAGTTTAATGGCAGTCTTTGTAAGTGCTGTCGTTGCCGTTAGATATATCTATGATAAATTAAATAATTCTTACACATTTAGTACTGGCGTGTTTTGGATAGGTTTAGGCTTGGTGTTTGGGCTTAGTCTTTCGCTCTTTGAATTAACTACAGGTAGTGGGATGCAGCCGCCGCTTGAGATAATGGCGCGTATAGCTATTTTTACTGTTAGTATTGGTTTTTTGTCGGTTATGGTTTTTACCACCCTTGTTCGTATTTTTTATAGTCGCAACAAGTTCTAAACAAACTAGCGCCAAAGAGGTGTGGCTGCGTATTCATGCCGATAATGCTAATATATAATGTATAGGCAATCAGCATGATAAAGATAAATAACCTAATAAGCGCCATTAAGCGGTTTAAACGACCAGCGCCAAGTACTACTTTAAAAAGTATCTTTTTATTAATTGGCGTGCTGATTTTTGTAGTTTTATTTAGTTCAAATAAGCTGACAGTTAGCCATATAATTACAGGGGCAAACCCGGCACCAGAGGTGCCGGTTATTATTACGCCGGCTGTTCAAAAAGCTCCAACCGACAAGCCGATTGCGGCGATTGCAAGTGCACCTATCCCCGCTCTATCCGC
>DAIOXF010000028.1:0-4043 GCA_036758105.1 Candidatus Saccharimonadota bacterium
AAAAATATGAACCAAAATAAAATTGTTACTATAAATGGGCATCGCTATGACGCCCAGACTGGTCTACCCCTAGATCGACCTGATAGTAGTAAGCAATCTTCAGCTAAAAATCCGACGTCCGCAACTACAATTCACAGTGCCGCTCAGAGGTCGACGACGCTTGTTCGTCGCGCCATTAAAAAGCCGGTAAAATCAATGATTTCGCAAATTAGAAAACCTGTCGGTCGAACAATGGATATTGCGCGTAGTAGCAAGATAAACCGCTTTGCGCCTGCAGTTGAAAAACCAGTGCTGCAAACAGCGCCTAAAAAGGTCGCTCCGCAAGATATTGACATCCCAGCCACGACTCATCCAATTGTTAGCCGCGCACTTGCAAAAGCCAAAAAACCAGAGATAGTAGTACCAGCTCCAAAATCTTCCGCGCAGATCAAGAACGAGGCTATTACTAGTGCCATGGCCAAGCCTGCCGCAAAAAACCAAAAAGACAATTTTCAAAAAAGACACCCACGATTTTTAAGCATCACCAGTCTATGTCTAGTTATCGTTATTCTTGCTGGCTACATAACTTATTTAAATATGCCTAACTTGTCAGTAGCGGTTGCCGCGAGCCAGGCTGGAATTGCCGCCAAATATCCAGATTATCGTCCAGATGGCTATAGTGTTGACAGTCCAATAACTTTTAGCGATAGCAACGCTTCGGTCACGATCAATTTCAAGGCCAACACTGGTACCGGCAAATTCTCCTTCAAACAAACTCGCAGCTCGTGGGACTCATCGGCCGTGTTGGACAATATCGTTCGTAAGAAAGTCGGGGAGGAATACATCACCAGTCAAGTCGGTGGCCTGACGATTTATTCATATAATGGCGACGCAGCCTGGGTTAACGGTGGCATTCTATATACAATCGACGGCAACGCACCACTGTCAAGCGACCAAATCCGTCGCATTGCCACCAGCTTATAATCCTAGCTTTTCTCTGTTATACTAGACCTAGTCATGTCTGATTCTATAGTTCGTACACGTTTTGCGCCAAGTCCAACCGGTTTTATGCACGTCGGTGGTGTCCGCACCGCCTTATTTGCATGGCTGATTGCCCGTCAAAATAACGGCAAATTTATTTTAAGAATCGAGGATACCGATAAGGCCCGTGAGGTCGCCGGTAGCATTACTCAAATCGAAAATAGCCTGAAGTGGCTAGGTTTGTCGTGGGACGAGGGCGTATCAGTTGGCGGCCCACACGCCCCATATTTACAATCAGAGCGCCTAGACATTTACCAAACTTGGGCAAAAAAGCTAATCGACAGTGGACGGGCGTATGCCGACCCTTACAGCCAAGCCGAGCTTGAAACTTTCCGCAACCTAGCCAAGGCTGCCAAACGACCGTTTTTATACCGTGACCATCGACCAGATTCGCTGGACAGCGAACCACCAGCCTGGGATGGAACGCAACCACTGCGCTTTAAGTCAGACCCCAAAGCCTACACTTGGACCGACGCTGTTATGGGACATCTATCGAGTGGACCTGAATCAATCGACGATTTTATAATTATCAAGGGTGACGGTTTTCCAACCTATAACTTTTGTCATATCGTTGATGACGCTATTATGGAGGTAAGCCACGTCCTTCGCAGCCAAGAATTTATCAGTAGCACTCCAAAATTCTTAAATCTTTACGAAGCCCTGGAGATTACACTACCAATCCTGGCTACACTGCCATACGTCATGGCGATTGACGGCAAGAAAAAGCTCGGCAAACGCGACGGCGCCAAAGATATTTTGGAATATGCCAAAGAGGGCTATCTACCCGAAACTATGATTAATTTTCTGGCAACACTTGGCTGGAATGACGGCACCGAACAAGAAATTTTTACAGTTAACGAGCTAGTCGAAAAGTTCTCACTTGAGCGCGTTCAAAAAAGCCCAGCTCGTTTTGATGAGCAACGTCTGCTTTGGCTAAACGGCCAACATATCCGCATGCTGCCTATCGACGAACTGCTTAACCGTGCCCAAGATTTTTGGCCAGAATCCGCGAAAGAGGTGAGTGAAGAGCATAAAAAACAAGTTTTGGCGCTAGTTCAGGACCGCCTAAAAACGCTGGCCGATTTACCAATTCTAAGTGATTACTTCTTTAAAGAGCCAACCGTAGACCTATCAATGATTTCAAGCAACAAGCAACTTTCCAAACTAAGTACTGAACAGATTATTACATTACTTGGCGCCGCCAAGGACGAACTATCAAGCGCTGAATTTAATGCCAAAGCTATTCAAAATTGCCTAAACCATCTACTTGAAACCACCGGTCAAAAACCGGGAATACTGTTTAGCTTGATTCGTATTGCAGTGTCGTGGGCACCGTTTAGTCCGGCCTTAAATGACACCTTAGCGGTCCTTGGCAAAGATACGGTTATTGGTCGCGTTCAGCAAGCAATTGACTCTGTTCGTCAGTAGCATCAAGATCATGAGGATTTCGACATCCTAAAGCGAACACGGCCAATGCAGCGCCTCGATTTTCAGGTAAAACAAGTTTCGACCTCTCGAACAGATCATCAATCTCTCTGTCAAGCCTATCCCACAACCTATTAATGCTGCTTGGAGAACGGAGTCCTTTTATTTCAGCTCTTATTAAATCAGTTTCTTTATTCATCTTACTATCATAAATCGCTCGAGTTTAGTTACAAAGCTTAATCGCTTTGCTATAATAACGCTTAAGCTATGGATCAAGATAAAAAGACCAAGTTTCCACGGTTCAAACAGTGGGTGCGTAAACATCGCGTCGTGCTAATTAGCGTGGGCGGCGTTATATTGCTTGCCGGCTTAACAATTGGCGGACTGATGCTATTCAAACCAAAAGTCGCCGACAAAACCGCACCTGCCGTTGTTCAACCAATTGCGCCAAAACCGGTGCCGGTCAAATATTATTCGCCACTAACCGGTAACGTAGTCGCCGACGAGACTGCCACTAAACAACCCGTTACTGGTGTCATGATTGAAAACAGCCCAGATGCCCGCCCGCAATCTGGCCTAAAAAACAGCGGCGTCGTCTTTGAAGCGATTGCCGAAGGTGGCATCACGCGTTTTCTGGTACTTTATCAGCAAGAAAAGCCCCAATTACTCGGACCAGTTCGCAGTATTCGTCTGTATGACGATGAGTGGCTGGCGGCCTTCAATGCCAGCATTGCCCATGTCGGCGGTAGTGCCGGCGGCCTAGCTGAAGTTCGTAATGGCAGTTACCGCGACCTTGATCAGTTCTTTAACTCATCCTATTACTGGCGTGCAGCCGATCGCTACTCGCCGCATAATGTCTATACCAGCTTCGCCAAGCTCGACGCCGTGAACGCCGCCAAGGGTTACACCTCATCATCATTTACTGGCTTTAGCCGCATTGACGCCAGCCCAAGCAATACACCAAACGCCGCCCAGATTAACGTCAGCATCAGTAGCGCTCTATTTAACAGCAGCTACGCTTATGATAAAACAACCAATACTTATCCTAGATCTCAGGCCGGAGCAGCGCACCTCGACCGCGAAGATGGCCAAATTGCGCCAAGCGCAGTCGTAGTATTAAAGGTGAATGAATCGACCGTCATGCAAGACGGCTACCGCGAAGTAGTCACGACAATCGGCAGTGGATCGGGCGTCATTTTCCAAAATGGCATTGCCCAGGAAGTAACCTGGCACAAGGATAGCAAGCTCGGGCAAGTTTACTTTACCGACGCCAGTGGAAAAGACGTAGCACTAGTTCGTGGTCAAACCTGGATTACAGCCATACCTGTCAGCACTGGAAGTGTTACATGGCAGTAGCCGACCGCCAACGCGCACCAATTCGTAATTTTATGCCACACCTCAGGCGTAATGTGGCTTGGCGAATTATTTTATTCCAAGTAATTATTAGTGGGCTGCTTGCCACTGCCTTAATCTTAACCTCGACTTTAAGGGTAGAGTCGATGCTGCTTTGGGCAATAAGTATCGGCAGTTTCCTGATTGGGATAGTTTTTGAATTTACCTTAGCAATTTATGTCGCCAAGCCGACCAAAGACTTACTG
>DAIOXF010000028.1:4053-5948 GCA_036758105.1 Candidatus Saccharimonadota bacterium
CGCCCTGACCCACGTTGCTGGCGAGCCAACCACCACCACACCGCCAAACCCTAACGACAGCCGTTTTATAAAAAATGGCTTCAGTGACGCTCTGCAAACTATATACGAGCTAGCGGGCCAAGACAGTGACAGCACTCCAGATAAAGCAACTAGTCAGACAGATGCCACAGCCCAAGTTACGCCATCAAGTGACCCAATTAAGGCCGCTTTGAACAGTACTATTTGCGGATTTGTCGTCCTAAATCACGACCGAAAGATTACCTACCATAACAAAGCAGCACCAATCAGGATTGATAGTGATAATGTCGAATCTTTGGAATTGATTTTTAGCAGCGCCGACACAATCGACAGCTGGCTGGATGAATGTGAGCAGCACTCCGTCCACACCGAGCACATCTGGACCCGCATTCCCAACCGGATGCCCGATGCCGAAGATAGACGCTTTTTTGACGTCATCGCTTCGTACGACAAGGGCTCAGATAACGAAACCGTTTTGACACTTGTCGATCGAACTAATTTGTACGAGATAGGCGAGCAGGAGTTAGATTTTATCGCCTTTGCGGCCCACGAGCTACGCGGACCGATCACGGTGATTCGTGGCTACTTGGACGTCCTGCAGGACGAGCTAAGCACTGTTTTGGAGCCGGACCAGCGCGAATTATTCCACCGGCTAACAGTATCGGCCAATCGGCTGTCGGGCTATATCAACAATATTCTTAATACCTCTAAATATGACCGTCGTCATCTTAAAGTCCACCTTGCCGAGGATAATCTGGCCGATATTTACGATATGATCCGCGACGACATGCAACTCCGGGCCAACTCGCAAGGTCGAATCTTGTCGGTTAACTTCCCAGCCGATCTGCCGACTATCGCTGCCGACCGTGCCAGTATTAGTGAAGTACTCGGTAATCTAATCGATAATGCCATCAAATATAGCAACGAGGGTGGGGCCATTAATGTCACGGCTAGCGTCAAAGGGAACTTTGTCGAAATATCGATAGAAGATTTTGGCATCGGCATGCCAGGTAATGTTGTCAGCAATCTTTTCCAAAAATTCTACCGCTCACACCGCTCACGCGAAACTGTCGCTGGCACCGGTATCGGCTTATATATCAGCAAAGGTATCATCGAATCACACGGTGGCACCATCGGTGTCCGCAGCGAAGAAGGCAGGGGCTCAACCTTTACAGCTGCTTTGCCGATTTATTCTACCGTTGCAGACAAGCTTCTTTCGGACAATAATAGTAATGAAGGTTTAATCGAGCATGGCAACGGCTGGATTAAAAATCATTCAATGTATAGGGGTTAATAATGGCTATTCATTCAATTTTATGTATCGAAGATGATCGCTTTATCGGCGAGATGTATATACGTAGCCTTCAAAAAGCCGGTTATGTCGTTGATTGGGTGGTCGATGGCAACGATGGCCTGATTGCCGCCCGCAACCAAACTTACGACCTGATACTGCTCGATGTCATGCTACCCGAGCGCCGTGGTACCGAAATCCTTGATGCCCTGCGTGGCGGCAGCGAAGATTTAATTCCGAACACCAAGGTAATCGTCTTGACCAACTTCGAGCAAGACGACGAATCGCGCATGGCTATGCAAAAACACGCCGACGGTTATCTTATCAAAGCCGAGATTACTCCCAAAAAACTGATTGAAGTCATCGAACAACTCGCTAACAACTAGACATCACTAAGGTTATTTGGTAGAGTTATACAAGTTCAGTTCATCGCATTGAATCACGAGCCTCATATGATTCTTCGAACCATATGAAACCGCTTGATTCGGATGTGAAAATAAGTAAACTGATTTTCACGTCACTCATCTTCGCGGTCTCATCGTCTAACGGTTAGGACACCAGGTTCTCATCCTGACAATCCGGGTTC
>DAIOXF010000029.1:0-5707 GCA_036758105.1 Candidatus Saccharimonadota bacterium
ACCGGTAGCGCCTGCGCTGCTAACAAAGGCACGCGTTCGCACGTACTAACAGCGATTGGGTTGGCCGACGAAGTGGCTGATGGTAGTTTACGACTAACACTAGGTCATTTATCAAATGATGAAAATATCAATCAGGCTGCAAATATCATTATCGAAGAAATTAGGCGCGAATACGAACGGACAAGTCGATGATTAAGTCTCTTTTGATTTTACCAATACTCGTAATTGCGGCCATTATTGGCATTAGTATTTATTTGCAGCCAGACGACATTGCCAGCTGTAACGGTATAGTTGGGCCAACTGAAACCTGCCAGCCGGTTGACGCCATCGTGGCGGTCAGCGGTGGCGATACTAGCGCCAGGGCCGACGAGGCAATCGCATTGTTTAAAAAAGGTTGGGCCGGCACATTGATTTTTTCTGGTGCAGCACAAGATAAAACTGGCCCAAGTAACGCCGCAGTTATGAAGCGCCGTGCGGTTGCCGCCGGTGTGCCTGAATCTGTGATTCGTCTGGATGCGTTTTCTGAAACGACACGACAGAATGCTGAAAACTCGCAAACAATCTTTAATAGTTTAAATATTAAAAGCATTATTTTGGTAACATCGGGCTATCATCAAAGACGCGCCAGTTTGGAGTTTGATAAGCGAACGGTTGGTGTTAAGATTCTTAACCATCCGGTTGCAAGCGACCGCGATTGGTCAATATGGTGGTGGTCTAGCTCGCGCGGTTGGGCGCTATCGGTTGGTGAATTATTCAAGATTGTCGTCTTTGAATTTGGAGCCAGCCAGTGACCAAAGTCTATGTAGGTATGAGTGGTGGTGTCGATTCGTCGCTAACGGCGGCGCTTTTGGTTGAACAAGGTTATGACGTAACCGGTGTGTATATGAAAAATTGGACACGAGATATGCCCGGTATGCGTTGCCCATGGGCGGATGATTTGGCTGATGCCAAGCGGGTTGCTGTGCAACTTGGTATAGATTTTAAAGTTTTTGATTTTGAAAAAGATTATAAACAAAAAGTCGTTGATTATATGATTGATGAATATCGAAATGGACACACGCCAAATCCAGATATTATGTGCAACCAAGAAGTAAAATTTAAGCTATTTTTAGATACAGCCCTACAAGAAGGCGCCAACATGATTGCCACTGGACACTATGCCAGAGTGAGTAGCGCGGGTATCGTTTCTGTCGGAAACGGCTTCGCTCCGGGCCCGATAGGGGCCTCGGCGCCCGGTCAGACTCTGGCTGCAGATGTTTCCTTACAGAAAGATACCCACGCTACTCTATTACGCGCCATTGACGACAATAAAGACCAAACTTATTTTTTGTACCGCGTTACCGGTGATGCGCTTTCAAAAACTCTGTTTCCACTTGGTAATTTTACTAAGCCCGAGGTGCGAGAAATGGCCCAGCAGCGCGGTCTTTATACGGCGTCTAAAAAAGACAGCCAGGGGATTTGTTTTGTTGGTAAAATCGGTATTCGCGAGTTTTTATCGCAATACGTTGACCAAAAATCAGGACCTGTGATTGATAAAAAAACCGGCAAAATATTAGGCCAACATGATGGCGCGATTTTTTATACTTTGGGACAGCGACATGGCCTGGATGTTGGCGGCGGTTTGCCTTACTACGTGGTTGGTAAAGATATGGACAAAAATGAAGTTTACGTTACGACCGACCTGAATGATGGATCGCTTTGGAGGACTGATATTAGCCTTGGTAACATTCATTGGATTAACGACGCACCGGCGCCTGGAAATTATCAGATTCGCGTCCGTCACCGCGCTAAATTGGTGCAGTCTGAGCTAAGCTACGAGTCTGATGACATCCATTTAAAGCTAGCCAACGCGGAACGGGCGGTTACGCCTGGACAATCAGTTGTTATTTACGATGGTGCGATTTGTTTAGGCGGCGGAATTGTTATATAGAACAGTTCAAAATGCCCTGGAGGTTTAAAAATATGAATAAGCTGGTACAATAACAGAGATGAATGCTCAACAAATCCGCAATGCATACCTAAAGTTTTTTGAAGAACGAGGCCACGTCGCCGTAAAACGTGCCCCCTTGGTACTAAAAGACGACCCAACGACATTATTTACTGGTAGTGGTATGCAGCCGATGATTCCGTTTTTGCTAGGCCAACCTCATCCTGATGGGCAACGTATTGCTGATTCGCAGACCTGCCTGCGCGCGCAGGATATTAACGACGTTGGTGATAATCGTCATACGACTTTCTTTGAAATGCTTGGCAACTGGAGCCTGGGTGACTACTTCAAAAAGCAGCAAATTGAATGGATGTTTGAATTCTTGTCGAATGTTGTTGAGCTGGACATGAGCCATATTTATGTAACTTGCTATATCGGTGAGGAGCGCTACGGAATTCCGAAAGATATCGAAGTCGCCAGTGTCTGGAAGAGCTTGTTTGAAGCTGCCGGACTAAGCGCTGGTGAGGCAGAAATTGGTTCCGCAGAAGATGGCTATAGGCGCGGTATTAACGATGGCGAAAGAATTTTTTATTACGACGGTAATAATAACTGGTGGAGCCGTAACGGTTCGCCGGAAACAACACCAATCGGTGATCCATGCGGTCCAGACAGTGAAATGTTTTATGATTTTGGTACGCCGCATAATCCAGAGTTTGGCGAATTCTGTCATCCCAACTGTGATTGTGGTCGCTTTATGGAAATCGGAAACAACGTCTTTATGGCTTACAAAAAAGTTTCTGAAGGTGAGTTTATTCCGCTTGAAAAACCAAATATTGACCACGGGTCTGGACTGGAGCGCATCGCCGCTGCCAAACTTGGTAATCCAGATGTCTTTAAAATTAGTCTTATGTGGCCGATCATCGAAAAGCTCGAAGTTCTAAGCGGCAAAAAATATGATAGCCATAACGAGAGTATGCGCGTGATTGCCGACCATCTGCGTGCCGCTACATTCTTGGCAGTCGATGGTTGTATTCCAAGTAACAAAGAGCAAGGGTATGTTATGCGACGCTTAATCCGTCGCGCTGTTAGATTCGCGTTTGACTTGGGCATCGAGCAGAACTTTTTAGAGCAGGTCGTGCCGGTAATCGCTGATTTGTACCACGATGATTTCCCAGAAGTGGCCGAAAACCGCGACAATATCATTGCGGTTCTAGTAAAAGAAGAAAAAGCTTTCCGCCAAACACTACGTAAAGGACTACTTGAACAGGTTAAAATTGCTCGAACTGCAGACGACGACAAGAAGAGTATATTTCAGTCGGATGTCGACCGGGGCTTTCTTATGGGGCTTGGTGCTACTGCTGAACCTGTAAGGAGAGATTTAGTTATAGATTATCTAACCGGTAATGATCTTTTTGCACTGTACGATACATATGGTTTTCCTGTGGAGCTCAGCATTGAAGAAGCCCTAGTTAACGGTATAAGGATTTCTCACGATTGGCGTGAACAGTTTGATGCCAAGATGGAAGAGCAGCGTAATCGTTCTCGAACAGCTACTAAAGGTGAGTTTAAGGGCGGCCTAGGAGGGCAAGACGATATTCACAAAAAATATCACACGGCGACGCACTTGCTGCAATCGGCTTTACGACAGTTATTCGGTCCAGAAGTTCGCCAGCACGGTAGCAATATTAATGAAGAACGCCTACGCTTTGACTTCAATCACGACAGTAAAATGACCGACGAAGAAATAAAAAAAGCCGAAGATTTAGTCAACGGTTGGATTGCGCAGGATTTGCCAGTTACGTTTAAGGAATATTCGGCCCAAGAGGCTCTAGATATGGGCGCAATTGGTCCATTTGGTGAGCGCTATGGCGACACAGTCAGGGTTTATCAAATGGGTGAGGGCGATAACATTGCTTCATTAGAGATTTGTGGCGGTCCTCATGTTGAAAACACCGGTCATCTAGCCGAAGGCGGCAAAAAGTTCAAGATTGTTAAAGAAGAGTCCAGCAGCGCTGGCATTAGGCGCATCAAAGCAGTATTGATATAGATTTTATATCTCGTAGGCTTCGCGAAGTCGTTTGATGCCTTGGTTTAAGCTGTCGACTGGATAATTTCTGTGTTGATCGCGCTGAGCGAAAGCATCTAGTCTATGCTTTGATATTCTATCGGTGGTCGAGAAGCTAACAGTACCACCCGCTTCTATTAGCGCTCTCTGACTAAATAGTGTTTGGTAACCATACAGCTTTTCTATCACCCCGAAGTTGGTCAATTGTGACGCCGCTATAAAAAGATTGCGCCGTGTTCGACCGTTAACTTCCTGGGTTGTAAAGGTTGTTTCAACGCCACCTGCATATTCCTTTTCGTCGTAAATAACTTTTGTGGTTGAGTAGCGTCTTTTATTGGCGCGCGTTTTAGCTGAAGGTTTTAACTTATAGGCAAGCATGTGTGCTACTTCCAAGCCAGTTGGTATTTTGTCCATCAATTGATCAAATACGTGTTCGATTGGGAGCTGTGGCTCAAGCAAATTAATAAAGTCACTATTAGTGATTGTATTGTCTGGGGCTGAGTTTCCTGGGTGCCATTCTTCCCACATATTAAAGGTTGGCAAGAGGTTGTACATAGCTGATTCGCGTGTGACACCATCTGTAACCGTGACGGATGCAGAAGGCAGTCCCTGCTGCTGCTCAACTATATCAAGTGACAAATTTGATTTTAATTTCCCTCGAGAGGATTGTCTAAGGTTAACTCCGCGAAGAGCAATATCTACAAGATTAGGTATGGCCATAGGGCTCTCAGATAGGTCGCGGTCAAGACGCCTGATGTTATGGGCGAGCTCTCGTTGCTCACCAAAATCAATGTCTAGGCTTCTGTAGCCAGACCGTCTTTCGGCTTGCGGATTAGGTGTCCTAATAGTCATTTTCCTATTATATCACAAAACTCAAAAAAGTACAATATGTGTGACCATAAGCATCTTTGGTATATAATGGTATTTACTTATGGTATTTGAAAAATTACGAAAAGCCCGCAAAACCGATTCATCAAATGATTACATCGTCGCTCTCGATATTGGCACGGAGTTTGTTAAAGCACTCATCGCCAAACTGGAAGATGACAATTTAAGTATTGTTGGTGTTGGCCGAGCTCGCCAAGAACTTAGCGACATGCATTCAGGGGCAATTGCCGACATTGCCGGTGTTGTTCGCAACTGTGAAGACGCGCTGTCACAAGCCGAATCACAAGCGGGTTTGCAGGCTAAACGAGTGGTTATCGGTATTGCCGGTGAGCTTGTTAAGGGTGTGACTAACACGATTCGTTACCGCCGTCCGCAGCCCGATCGCCCACTGGATACAGCCGAGATGGAATTTATCATTGAAAAGGTTCAAGAACGGGCGCAACGCAAGGCTCAAAAGCAGATTGCGCTCGAGACGGGCAACGAAGACGTCGAAGTTAAGCTGGTTAACAGCGCGCTAGTCAGTATTCACATTGATGGTTACAAAATCAGTAACCCAATCGGCTTTCAAGGCCGTGACGTAGCTGTTCAGATTTATACGGCTTTTGCCCCGATGGTCCACATTGGCGCCCTGGAGCGGGTTGCCGACGAACTGTCGCTAGAGTTACTAGCTGTCGCCGCCGAGCCGTTTGCGGTCAGTCGAAGTTTGCTGGGTAGTGATGCTGGCAGCAATTTTACGGCAATTTTAGCCGATGTAGGTGGTGGAACAACCGATATAGCCGTGGTTAACGATGGTGGTGTCGAAGGTACCAAGATGTTTGGCATCGGCG
>DAIOXF010000030.1:0-1901 GCA_036758105.1 Candidatus Saccharimonadota bacterium
ATGTTAGCCATGCCGTCCGGGCGATTCGCTCGCAAATTAAGCATTTGTACGGGTCCAAAGCGGCGGAAGAAATTCAAGTTTTGTACGGTGGTAGCGTAGCGGCCGACAGCGCCATTGCTTATCTGGATTTGCCAGACGTCGATGGTTTGCTTGTCGGAGGTGCCAGTCTGGATGCCCGCGCATTTAGTGAAATTGTTAAAAAAGCACATAAAGGCTCGTCGTTAGCCAATAAATAAAAGGGTGGAATATGAAAGATCTTGATTTTGACGAACTAGACCGGGCAGTTAATTCAATAATAGGCGGCGATCAGGGTCAAACTGATAATGCAAAAGAGGATACGGGTCTAAGCGCTACTGCTAGCGTTTCGGATATACCTACTCTAGATTCAACCCCTACAGCTAGCGTGCCTGATGTAAACACATTGGCTTCACAGCCACTCGCCGCTAGGCGCAGCTCTGGGCGATTTATGGATGTCGTTCACCCTTCATCTGATATGCGCAGTAGCTTTGTACCACCTCGTCCAAATACTAGGGAAGGCGTAACGATTCAACCAGATACTTCTTCGACCGTCGAGGAACCTGTTATGTCGATCCCAACTCCTGTTTCATCTAACTCTGAAGAACTAACGACTCCAGAACCGGTAAAGACTGAATGGCCTGACCCAATTGACTTTAATAAAGCATATGATCAGCCAGTTGCTGAAGAATCGGTCAAGACTGAAGTTGATGAAACACCATCAATGCCAGTAAGTGACGCGCTTACGCCAGTTACCGACGACGCAATGCCGCCACTTGAATCACCTTTTATTCCTGATGCTAAGGTTGAAAAACGACCGCTAGGTGCCTTTACAGATGAGCCCGTTGCTCCTGCTGTCGATACTGTAGCTACCGAAACACCGGCATCAGAACCAGATATAGACCTAAGTACAAATACTGAAGATACTCCAAAAAACGAAACACCAATGCCGGCTGAACTTCAAAATGATTTACTATCAATTGAGTCCAACGAAGATACGGCTGAAGTCCCAACCCCAGAACAGCCGACAACCCCAGAACCGACACCAACACTGGCTTTGCCGGCGCAATCTGCTCAATCTTCAGCTACCGAAGCGACGGCGCCAATTGCTATCACTCAACAATATGTTGAACAGCCAAGTACTGGCGACAAGCCAGCTGGCTCGATTTTTGACGTCGATAACTTCCACAAGCCGATTGCTCATCCGAAGAAGAAAAAGTCTGGCTGGCTGATGATTCTTTGGATCGTTCTGCTGATTATATTTGGAATTGGTGCTGGCGCAGCATTCTATTTCTACATTCTTCCGACTTTATAGCCTATAATAGAAGTAATGGATTTACTCGATGGGTTAAACGCGGCTCAAGCCGATGCTGCACAGACGACTTCTGGGCCGCTATTAATTTTGGCTGGCGCCGGTAGTGGCAAGACTAAAACGCTAACACATCGCATAGCATATCTGATTGCCCATGAGGGATTGTGGCCAAATCAGATTTTGGCGGTTACTTTTACCAACAAGGCCGCTAAGGAAATGCGTCAACGACTTGGTATTTTGTTAAAACAGGATGGGTCGCTTCGTAGTTTTATGCCCTGGATGGGGACTTTTCACGGTATTTGTGTTCGTTTGCTTAGGATTGAGGGCGAGTCAATTGGCATTGCGCGTAACTTTATAATCTATGACGAAGACGACCGTCGTGGTCTGATTAAGCAGGCTATGAAGCAGCTGTCGATTAGTGACCGCGAAATTAAAGCCCAGTCGGCCAGTAGTGCGATCTCAAATGCTAAGAATGAAATGACCAACCCGGACGAATACGAAGCTGTGGCCTATTCGCCATATCAAAAAAACGTCGCCAAGATCTATAAGAAATACGAGGACATGCGACGTACTG
>DAIOXF010000030.1:1911-5694 GCA_036758105.1 Candidatus Saccharimonadota bacterium
GCCGAGTACCAGCGCCGCCTGGTCGCGGCCGGCGCACTGGATTTTGATGACCTGCTACTGGAAGTTGTCCGGTTGTTTAAGGAAGCTCCTGATGTTCGTAAAAAGTGGCAGGCAAACTTTAAACATATTTTGATAGATGAGTATCAAGACACAAATGCTGCCCAGTACGCCATTGTAAAGGCGCTAGTCAACGATCAGCACAATATTTGTGTTGTTGGTGACGACTGGCAATCGATTTACAGCTGGCGTGGTGCCGACTTTACGAATATTTTGAATTTCGAACGTGACTTTAAGGGTGCGAAGGTGATTAAGCTCGAGCAAAATTATCGCAGCACTGGCAATATCCTAGACGCTGCTAGCAATGTTATTAAGAAGAATGTTCAGCGAACTGATAAAAAGCTTTGGACCGCTAAGGGTCCAGGTGAGCCAGTTCAGATCCATGAGCTTTATGATGAGGCTGAAGAGGCCAATTTGGTGGCCGAGCGAATTTCGACCCATGTCAGTATGAAAGCCAGGCAGTACGGTGATTTTGCGATTTTGTACCGCACTAATGCTCAAAGCTACACCCTAGAGCGCGCGTTCTTGCGCTTTCGAGTGCCATACCAAATTGTCGGCGGTGTTCGCTTTTATGATCGAAAAGAAGTTAAAGATATTATCGCTTATCTGCGCCTGGTTTATCAGCCGAACGACCGCATGAGTTTTAGTCGTATCGCCAATGTTCCAGTAAGAGGTGTTGGTGAAACCAGCCTAGAGCGCTTTTTAGCTTGGCAATCACTGACTGGTATGGATATTTTGTCGGCGCTGATTAATGTCGAGCAAACTAGTACGGTTACCAACCGTGCCAAGGTCGCCTTGACTAGCCTCGGCGAAAAATTGCGTATTATCCAAGCAATGCTTGAGACTTCGACGCCAAATGAAATTATTGAAAAATTATTAAAGCTGACCGGTTACACCGATTACATTGCCGACGGTACGCCGCAGGCCGAAGAGCGCCAAGATAACATCGGTGCGCTGCTGTCTGATGCACTAAACTTTGCAAGTCTACCGGACTTTTTAGAAGAGGTCGCCTTGATGTCTAGCGCCGATACTGAAAGCAACGGCCAGAAGGTAACGATGATGACGCTTCATGCCGCCAAGGGTCTGGAATTTCCGGTTGTCTTTATTGTTGGTATGGAAGAAGGTATTTTGCCGCACGCTAGGGTTTACGAAGCTGGTCCAGCTGAACTTGAAGAAGAACGCCGCTTAGCTTATGTCGGCATGACCCGCGCTCGCGAAGAACTACATCTGACCTATGCCAAGAGCCGCTTGCAGTTTGGGCAACGTGGCTATAATCCGGCTTCGAGGTTTTTGGCAGACATGGGCGAGCAAGTATCGAATATTGCCAGCGAGCCGCGAATTGTTCCCGAAGCTGACTTTTTCAGTGATGAGCCGTTTTCAATTGGTGATACGGTTCGTTCGGCTGCTTTTGGCAGCGGTGAGGTGATTGATGTTGATGGACTTGCTTTAACTATCACCTTTGATAATGGTCAAACTAAAAAGCTTAATGCTGAATATGCTCGGCTTGAGAAGATATAAAGTAACCTAAAGCATTTTTTATACTTGCGTTGTTTGATATAATGATTCGAGTACGCTTTTGGGTGTATGTTAATCTATGAAATCATTAAAACACCGACATCCTGCGCGCTTGAGTGCATTTCTATCAGCCTTTATCGTATTGATCGGTTTGGCGACCTTTTTAGTGGTCGGTCACGTTCCAGCCTTTGCTACTGATACTCAACAGGAAGGCCGTCTAGTCACGATTCACGACAGAGGCAGTGATACTGTCATTTTGACGAAAGGCGATACAGTTGCCGACGCCCTAAAACAGGCGAATATATCGGTTGATGCAAATGACGCCGTTGAGCCAGCCCTAAGTGAAAAATTAGTTGCTAAAGATTACAGCGTTAATATTTATCGGGCTCGTCCGGTAATCGTGGTCGATGGCGCTACTAGGCAAAAGATAATCACCCCATATCAAACGGCTCAACAGATTGCCAAAAGTGTTGGAATTACGCTGTATGACGAAGATAAGACAGCACTTACGAGAACTGATGACATTGTGGCCGAAGGTGCTGGCCTGCAGCTTACAATTACCAGGGCGACGCCATTTAACTTTACATTGTACGGCGCTACAACGGTGGTACGAACTCAGGCTAAAACTATTGGTGAGATGCTTAAAGAAAAGGGCATTAATCTTGGTAAAGATGACCGCATATCGCTAGACCAGTCCACACCAATTACGGCCGACATGACTATTCGTGTGTGGCGCGAAGGCAAGCAGACGGTTACGGTTAGCGAGGGCGTTAACTTTGATGTCCAGACTGTTCAAGATGGCGATCAATATATTGGTTATCATGCCGTCCAAACGCCCGGCATTAATGGGTCACGTAATGTTACTTATGAAGTTATGATTCAAGATGGTAAAGAGGTTGGCCGAACTGAAATCGCCAGCATCACAACCGCTGAGCCACAAAAACAGATTGAAATCGTTGGAGCAAAGGTAAAATCGTTTGGCGGTACGTGCGGTGACTGGATGGCAGCAGCTGGTATTTCCGATACGTCGAGTGCAGGGGCATTAATCGCACGTGAAAGTGGCTGTAATCCGTACTCGGTTAATAGATCTAGTGGTGCTTGTGGTGTTGGACAAGCGTTGCCTTGTAGCAAGACTGGCTGTTCAATGGGCGACGGCGCGTGCCAGATGATATGGATGAACCAGTATGTTATTGATCGTTACGGTAGCTGGTCGGCCGCATTAGGCCATTCTTATGCCAACGGTTGGTATTAATGGCAGGCCCTAATAAATCGCTTGGCCAGCATTGGTTAAAAGATCGAACGGTTCTAGCGGCAATTGCCGACTGCGCAAATATAAACCCAGACGATACAGTACTGGAGATTGGCCCAGGCCTGGGTACGCTGACTAGTGAACTGCTGCGTCGGGCTAAAAAGGTCGTGGCGGTTGAATTTGATGCCGAGTTAGCGCGTAAGTTGCCAGCTCAATTTCCCGGGAAAGACCTAGAAGTTATTACAAGTGACATTTTGTCGTTTGATTTAACAGTGCTGCCAAAGGATTATGTTGTGGTCGCGAATGTGCCGTATTACATTACCAGTAAAATCGTTCAACTATTGATGACGGCTGATAATAAACCTAAGACAGCTGTTTTGTTAGTTCAAAAAGAGGTTGCCCGGAGGCTTGCCGCTAAACCAGGCGACATGAGTATTTTAGGAATTAGCGCCCAGTTGTTTGTCGAAGTCAGCCTAGGTGATGTTGTATCGGCCTCGTTTTTTACGCCGCCACCAAAAGTTGATAGCCAGGTAGTGATTTTAAAAACTCGTCAAACGCCATTTTTAACTGATGTTGATGAAAAAGACTTTTTTAAAGTCGTCAAAGCTGGCTTTTCATCAAAACGCAAAAAGTTGCGCAGTAGCTTGTCGGGCGGTTTGAATATTGAGAAATCTGAAGTTGAAGATATGCTTCAAAAAGCCGGCATTAGCCCTGATGCTCGCGCCGAAGAACTTGATTTAGACCAGTGGGTTAGTCTTGTACGCATTGTTGGGCCGTAACGCTCATGCTATATTTATTACTAGATGAAGCTAAACATAAAGAATCGCGCTACTTCAGCATTTACGATTATTGAGCTAATTATCGTCATAACGGTAATTGCCATCCTGGCGACGGTTACAATAGTTGCATATAACGGTATTCAAGATAATGCACACAAGGCCACCCTTATGTCCGATTTAGAT
>DAIOXF010000031.1:0-5690 GCA_036758105.1 Candidatus Saccharimonadota bacterium
GTACGAGAATGCGCCGCGCAATACCGCGACCCTGTACTGACGATCAACGTGCAATGAACTGCTATCAACCATGTTCTTCACCCATTTTCGGGGTCAACTCGATTCCTCGAGGTCCCCGCTCTATGCGGTGACTGCCCATAGTTATGAGTGAAATGAGGCTTTTTTGCAAGCATGACCATATAAAAATGACGATCTCAAGGATCGTCGTTTTTATATGGCAAAGAGGGAGGGATTCGGTCACCTTTGGCGACCCCGCGACTTCACGATTGGCAAACCAGTTGCCATCGGAAGGTCGCCTTGCGAAATGCCACCGGCATTTCTCACCCTATCGGGTTCGAATACTTCCATTCTCCAAATAGAAACGACGACCGCAGGGATCGTCGTCACTATTTGGCGGAGAGGGAGGGATTCGAACCCTCGGTAACGTTGCCGCCACACCGCTTTTCGAGAGCGGCCAGTTCAACCACTCCTGCACCTCTCCGTATCTGTCCTAGTGTAACAAAAAATTTAAACTATGGCTAAAAAGAGTTTAACTGAGTATCGAGGCTTGTTAAATCGGTCGATGAGCTAGTGTCAGTCTGATTAAGCGTCGCTTCGGCCGTCGTTAAGTCAGACGGACTGCTGATAGTCGGGGTTGGTTGAACATCGTTAGCTACAGGCGCTTGAGTAGTAGAGGTTGTACTTGCCGCTGATTTGGAATTTATTTTGTTGTATGCGGTATAACCGACAAAACTTAGTAAGCCCACTACTACAACAATTGCAACAAGCCCAACGGGAGAAAAGCCTGATTTGGTTTTGATAGATACCATTACTGGTTACCTCCTGTCGTTGACTGAGTTGAGTCCGTTGTCTTTGTAGTCGCATCTGCGGTGGTTGATTGGACTGATTTAATACCAACGATCAAATTTTTAACGGATTGCTTGTAGGCATTCAAAACTTCGATTTGAATCTTGACTATACCCTTAAAGCTCGTGGCGGTTGCCTTTGGGTTATCGCCATCACACTTAAACGAAGGAGTTGCCGCTTTAACAGCGTTGACCGCAAGTTGTGCCGTGGCTTTCTTGTTATTTACATCTGTTACGAGTACGTCATAGTTACTTAAGGTTTTACCTTTTTCGACATAAAAATTCTCGGCCCTAGTGGCAATACCGGCAAACAAATCAAGTTGCTTTTGGCCGCGGTCGCCCATGCGCGACATGATATTGGTAATCTCGGTTTCTCGCTTTTGACAGATGCCCAATTTGACGGCTGTTAGCCTAGCCTTCACAAGTCCCGTGCTCGACTTCAACTCTTTAATTCTAGCGGTGGTTGAGTCGGTCGACGTTTCCGTCTCGGTTTTACTTGTTGTCTGAGCGGTAGTTTTCTGCTCGGTTGCCGTTGTCGCTTCAATGGCGCCAACTGTTGCCGGTACTGTTAAGGCAAACATCAGCACGGCGGTTAATACTGTAAACAGACCTCGTTTTGCTTCAAATTTTTTCGTCGTCAAAATAATCTTCATATATCAAGCTTATGGTTTGGCTGTTTAATAGTCAACCGTGGATTTTAGCTCCCTAAGGTGTTACCAAAGTAAATACCCCACTAAAAAGTGGGGTATTTACTTTGGTGAACTCGGCAAGATTCGAACCTGCGACCTTTGGCTCCGCAAGCCAACGCTCTATCCAGCTGAGCTACGAGTCCATATTAACGTATTCATAAATGTTGCCATCTATGAATACGTTATATTTGTAACTAGAAGGTGCTTTCGACGTCATAAAAACGTTGCGAACATCGGTTATTGTAGCATGTTTATTGCCTGTTAAGCAATAAAAAACACCTAAAGACGCAGTTTGCGAACGACGACATCAATCATGTCGAGTTTGAGGTTTTCCATTGGCAAGATGCCACCCAAGATATCGACGATTCGCTCGCCAGCTTCTTCTGGAAAATAGACTGAGACGCCAGTTGCAAAGCGCTTAATTGGAATCAACATAATTGAGTGGTGTTCGCCGTCGCGAATCAGCCCAAATGCCTTAAAATCAGCTAGATTGTAAAGTTTTTCACCAATATATAAGCCTTGTTTTGCACTAAGGGTATATTGAATATCACGTGGCGCACGGCGGATATAAACGACTAGCGATATCGCCATAACGACGACTAAAATTGAAAATGTGTATGATTTTAGCAAAAATATATCACAGGCGATTAGACCTAGAGCAACTACCACAAACAGCACATACCACAATCCATTTTTTTCTGGATGAACATACTCGCTAGCTGTCCAACTAACTGGCGCATCAGGCACCGACTGAACTTGCTGACTTGGCGTCAGAGGTGGTTGACTGTCGGTATCGGTCGAAGCTACGGCCTCTGGTTTCTCTTCCCAATAATTCTTCTGTTGATCAGGATTCATAATTTAAGTATAGCATGAGAGGTTTGAAGGTATATGGGGCTATAATTAGAAATAATGCGAAATATTACGACATTCGAACAAGTAAATCTGGTTCTTGGTGAATTTATCTCACCACCTGACGTAGCCCGAAGATATAGCCTAGACCGCATGCTTCAGTTAATGGACGCACTTGGCAATCCTCAAGCTAGCCTAAATATCATTCACGTTGCCGGTACATCTGGAAAAACTTCGACCTCATACTACATAGCATCACTCTTACAAGCAGCTGGCTACAAGACCGGACTAACAGTTTCGCCGCATATTGACGAAGTTAACGAGCGCGCCCAAATAGACATGACGCCTTTGCCCGAAGCTGAATTTTGCAATGAGTTTAATCTATTTATGGAAATTATCGATAGAGGCAACATCAAACCGACCTATTTTGAACTGCTTATTGCCTTTAGTTTTTGGCTATTTTATAAACGTCAAGTAGATTATGCCGTAGTGGAAGTTGGCATCGGCGGCTTGCTCGACAGCACAAACATCATCGACCGGCCAGATAAAATATGTGTGATTACAGATATAGGCCTAGATCATACGGAAATTCTAGGCGACACAATTGATAAGATTGCTATGCAAAAAGCTGGCATAATCAAAGCGAAAAATGAAGTCTTCATGAATCTCCAATCCCCAGAAATCATGAGTGTTGTTAAAAAACAGTGCCAAGCCATGGAAGCCCCGCTTCATGTCGCAAAAGACGGCGCCCCCATGCCTAGTTTGCCACTATTTCAGAGGCGGAACTTTAGTCTTGCCCAAGATGTAGTTAGCGATATATTGGCGCGCGAAGGACATAAATTACTATCGGATCAAGAAACTCACGCAGCGGCAAATCTGGTTATCCCTGCGCGCATGGAAGTAGTTAAGTTTCAGGGTAAGCTGTTGGTGCTTGATGGGTCACATAACGAGCAAAAAATCGAAGCACTGGTTGAATCCATGAAAAATCGCTTTCCAAATAAAAAAATTCATTTACTGGTTAGCTTTGGTGAAACCAAGCGCAACGGCGTACTAGCTAGCATGAAGATGCTGTCAAAGCTTGGGCTAGAGGTAGTTATAACCGACTACAGCTTTGACGATAATTCGGTCAAAAGTGCAATTAAGGCGCCGGAGTTAGAGGCGATAGCCAAACAGGCAGGTTTTCAGTCAATTACAGTCCAGCCTAATCCAAAACTTGCCTTCAAAACATTTACAAGTGGCGTCGGCGATGTTGGACTAGTAACTGGATCATTTTATTTACTGAACCCTGTTAGAGAGGTGGTGTTTAACTCGTAGTAAACAAAAAATCTTACTTTCGTAAAGCACTTATGCTTGGCGGGGGATTGTCTAAGAGGTTAGAGCCAAGTACTGAGCCCATTGCTTTTTTAGCAATTATATGATACTATTACTTTGAAGGCGTATAAAAAATAAAAATGGCACTGATTGAAAACATTGATACGGCCCATACAATAGCCCTAGCCGAGTCTCCTTACAGGGATCTCTCACTGCACGCTAGGTCTCTTGGCCTTACCGCTCTGTCGCTAGAAATAGAAGAAAAGGCGGTGAAAGCTGGTGATGAGAAACAGCAAGAGCTTACACAAAGCACCGATAATAAAGAGAAAGACATTCCGTCTCAAGAAACCGAAAAAGAATTCCTTCGAGAAATACTAAAAAGCTCGGGTATCGTTGCTCATACTTGGGCTCGAGGTGCCGAAATAGCTGCCCGCAACGGAGGAGGGCACGGTAATGGAGATAAGATCCTATATGCCAATGGGGTCGATTCTTATTGGGCAGAAAAGACGATGAGAACCATGACTGATGCGCAGGTGAAGAGCGAACTGAGAGAAGAAGGAGTGGCCGAAGTCTTCACTTTTACTTCATTGGATAAATCTTCACTAGCAAAACTTGTTCCAGGTCATAATACCGAACCAGGAGCCCTTACGGTCGTGACGTATGAAACTACCGTTGGTACAGGCTATGGAAGGGGACCTAATTATGATCAAGGAACCAGGGGCGTGCCCGGAATCAAGACCCAATATCACTTGTTTATGTCTCCCTCTGACGCAGTCGCTTTGGAAACTGCCGTTCGCGAGACTCCGCGACTTGTCCATGAACTTACAGACACATTGATGCAAGGTACGTTTGGAATTACTCCTCAAACCTGGAAAGAGTTGGGGCCACAGTATGAAGCTTGGGAAGATTTGAACGGTGGCGTGAACCGCATTGCTGTAAGAAAAAATATACGGGATACAGCCGACCAAGCAGACATCTTAGGGTTCTAGATTCATGTATAAGACAAGCAAAAATGCCGCGATATCGCAGCATTTTTGCTTGGCGGAGGAGGGGAGATTCGAACTCCCGCTCCAGGTCTCCCCAGACTAATGATTTAGCAAACCATCCCCTTAAGCCACTTGGGTACCCCTCCGTGCCGGGCTTGTTAGCTGAAACAACCTTCGTCGTTCAACTCGGACAATTGTAGCACATTCAAGAGGTCAGGGCTAGATTTTTGATTAAGAATTTGCTACTATTAAGTAATAGTGGCGTAATAATGAGGAGTTTATGAATAAAAAGCTACGCATCACCCTCGGACTTGCACTAGCCGTCTTGATGATTGGCCTTTTTTTGGTTATTAATCCGCATGCACTTTACGCTATAGCCGACATGAGCGTCCAAGCTGGAGTTAACGCCGCCCATGGCAATAGCCAGCCGACTGAGCTATTCGGCGCCAGCGGTATTTTTACCACTATTATTAATGTGCTGCTGTTTGCCGTTGGAGGATTAAGCGTCGTTATGGTTATCATCGGTGGCCTACGTTACGTTGTATCGGGTGGTAACTCAGCCGCCGTTACCGGTGCAAAAAACACCATTATGTACGCTATTGTCGGTGTTATCGTGGCATTCTTGGCCTATGCAGCCGTCAACTTCCTACTGGGATCACTTTCCGGCAATGGCGTAACCGGTACAAACGTCTAGGGAGAGGGCGCGTTCAAATCTCGCCCACGCAAAATAAATAGGCGACCATACGGTCGTCTATTTATTTTTGGCGGAGAGGGCGAGATTCGAACTCGCGGTACCATTGCTGACACGACAGTTTTCAAGACTGTTCCCTTAAACCACTCGGGCACCTCTCCAGATGAGCGGAGTACGAGGCCTATAATAACAGATACCAGCCGTTCAGTCGAGAGTCTGGCGGGCCAAAACAGCAACCCAAATTTGGGTGGCGCCAGCATCTTTGAATGCCTTAGCTGCATAGCGCACGGTTGCCCCGGTTGTGACGACATCATCAACA
>DAIOXF010000032.1:0-5390 GCA_036758105.1 Candidatus Saccharimonadota bacterium
GTGCTATAATAGGAAATACGTCCTGAGAGCAATCTTGGACAAGTTCCTTTCACTCCCTACTTCCCCACCCTGAAAGGGGTACCATGAACGTAATGATTACCACCCAGTCAGTCTACTACGCTGGTGCGATTGTGTTCGCACTGGTTTTCTGGCTGTTCTGGCGTAAGAGTAGCAAGAACATCGGAAACTACGTGTGGGCGCTCATGAGCGTCCTCTGGCTGCTTGTTGCAATCGGCTGGGATGGTGCAATTCAGTTCTTCTTCGGAGGTCTGTATGTGCTCGTCCCTTACGCTGTCTACAGCTGGATTCGCGACCGTCGCGATGATTCAAAGCAGCAGAAGGCTGCCAAGATCGCGACTGACAAGGTCGTGAAGTGAACTGGTTTACTGGCCCGCTCATGGACTGGCTCGGGAGTTCCTTCGGGAACACCTGGGTCTTGATCGGAGCTGGTCTCGTCTTTATCGTGTTCGTCCTGGTGGTATTCCAGGGCCCGAGCGAAAAGAAACAGCGTTAGGTTGGAGGGGGGTCGTGGAAGCGACAAAGGGGTCGTGAGACACCTAGGGATAAAACCCAGGGTCGTCCGCGGCCCCTCTTCAATTGGAAATTATTTTAATTAAAAAAACACGCCCAAATCGGACGTGCTTTTTGATTTTGAATCGTAGAACTAGTCGACGACTTCAACACCCATACTGCGAGCAGTACCGGCGATAACTTTAACGCGACCATCAATGTCGATAGCGTTAAGTTGGTTCTTTTTGATTTCAGCGATTTCCTCAAGCTGAGCCCGAGTAATTTTACCAACCTTATCAGTGTGAGGCTTAGCACTTCCCTTTTTGATACCGATTTTTTCACGAATCAGGTCATCAACTGGTTGACCAAGGGTCTTCCATGTAAAGGTACGGTCTTCAAAAACTTGCAGGTGAACGATTACGTCCTTGCCCATTAGGTCTTTGGTAGCGTCGTTAAATGGATTAATAAAATCCATCATGTTAAGACCCCATTGTCCTAGGGTTGAGCCAACTGGAGGTCCAGCGGTTGCACGGCCGGCAGGAATGCGCAGCTTAAGATTACCGATAATTTTCTTTGCCATAATTTTATTCCTTTGAACTAAATATTGATTGAAGCTATATTTAGTGCGTAACAGAGGATATTGTAGCACAAATGCGTCGACTAGACAACTAATAACCTTCCTAAAAAATTGCTGCCTAAAGGCTGACATTGCAACAATTCCCGCCACTTGTTAGAATAGTGAAAACTAGGGGGTCAGATGTCAAAGAAAACTAATCAGAAAGCTAAGCGAAAAAGTGGCGCTCGCACCGCTATTATAGTTGTCGTAATCTTGGCGATTATCGGTGCTTTAGGCTACGTACTTTGGACAAACTTTATTCAAAAAAACATCAATAATTCGCAGGCTGTTGCGGTCGTAACTAAAAGCAAAACATTTTCGTATAACAATTTATCTCTTAGCTTTAATTACCCTTCAAATTGGGTTATTGCTGATGACGCCAAGTCGTTAAGTGGTACGGCGACTTCGCCAGATGGTAATGTTACGTTAAAATATGAAGTTGTCACGATAGACCCCAACGGTGGTGATTGTAGCTTAGACTCACCAGGAGATAGTTATACGGTTACTGGTTTATCATCGGGATCAGTCTCGTCGAATACTGGCGTTATTTTTCGCCAACTTTCAACCAAATACGTTTCAGGCACCAGTTTGACTATATATAATTATAAGTTTGGTTTGATTGACGATACAGATAATAGTTTTAAAAATGGTAAAGTCGGTGACTACGTGTGTAATGTCGATAAGACGAATGCCAGTCTTATAAAAATGGCTACTGACGCTGACGGCTCTAAACACTACCTTTCATTCTCTGGCTCGTTCAAAGACCTAGATGCTGGTGGCGCCGGTGTTACGCAAGCTCAGATTGATAAGGATTTTGCATCTAGTGACGCAAAAACTGCACGCGATATTCTAAAATCAGCAAGTATTAAATAATTAGCTAGATCATAAAAATAGGACTTCGATTTTGCGAAGTCCTATTTAATTGTGGCTAATTTATATCTAGCTAACTTTGCTAACCTGCAAGGCATCAAGCTCAACAGGTGTATCGCGGCCAAACATGCTGACCATAACTTTGATTTTACCCTTTTGAGTGTCGATTTCGCTGATGGCACCATCAAATCCCTTGAACGGACCATCGGTAATGCTGACCACTTCGCCTTCTTTGAAGTCGATGTGGTGTTTTGGATCTTCAACGCCCATGCGCTTCTTGATCTTGCTGATTTCGCTATCGGAAACAGGTGTTGGCTCGGTGCCGGTACCGACAAAGCCAGTGACGCCTGGTGTGTTGCGGACAATGTACCAAGTTTCGTCGGTAAGTTTCATTTCGACTAGGGCGTAACCCTGGAAAATTTTAGCTTCGACAACCTTACGTTTGCCGTTTTTAATCTGAATTTGCTTTTCTTTTGGTACCATGACGTCAAAAATCTTGTCAGCCATGTCAACCGCGTTAATACGCTGGCGAATGCTTTCAGCAACTTTCTCCTCATAGCCACTGTAGGTGTGGATGGCGTACCATTGACGGGTGGAATCGTAGCGGTTTTTAGACATAATAATCTTTCCTTTTTATACTAAAATTAATTCAAAAATATACTTAAACAACATATCAAGTAGCAGAATCAGAACAATGAAAAATGTTGTAAATAGCAAAACTGCACCGGTTAGGCCCCAGGTAGCTTTGCGGTCTGGCCAATGAACTTGGCGCAGTTCGAACCAAGCACCTTTAAAATACGCGCCCAATGCCTTTAGGGGCTTCAGTAGCTTGGCGGTTGGTTTTTTGGCTGAGCTCTGGTCGACTGCTTTTGGCGCTTTTATCTGCTTTAGGGTAGACTTTACCGGTTGAGAGTCGGCGGCTTTAATGCGCGTAACCTTAGCTGCGCTTCCTGCGGTTGGTTTTTTGTTCGCGGTTGTCTTTTTTGCTTTAGCGACCACTTTTTGTACTCCCAATTAAATAGTCTGCTCTGAGCAGACTGTCAACTAGTACTATAACGACTACTGGTCAAATCGTCAAGCGTGCTATTATATTGAAGTAGATGCTAGAGCTTATTATTTATGTGATATTTGCAGTGCTGACATTCGTGCTTATTTTTGTAGCCTGGAAATTAAATTTTGCGTTTCGGAATTTTAAAATTAAAAGACCACTTAATACATCGAATGCTACTGGCGATTTACCAAGTGTCAGCGTTTGTATCCCAGCGCGCAATGAAATGCACGCCATGACGCAGTGCCTGGAAAGGGTAATCGCTAGCGACTATCCTAAATTAGAGATTATCGTCCTAGATGACAGTTCGGCTGACAATACCTCTGTATTAATTAAATCGTTCGCTCATGCTGGCGTGCGCTTTGTTGAAGGCTCGCCTCTAGCTGAGGGTTGGTTGGGCAAAAACTATGCCTACCAGGGTCTACTGAATGAAGCGAGTGGTACTTACGTCTTTTTTATGGATGTCGACACTCAGATTGCGCCCGATACGATTAGTCAATTGGTTGCCTATGCTCGGCAAGAGAATGCCCAGATGGTGTCGGTTTTGCCGCGCCGCGAAGATGCTTGGCGTGCCAGTGTGGTTTTTGGTACACTACGTTACTTTTGGGAGCTAATTTTTCACAGATCGTCTGCACCAGCTACGGCCGGCAGTGCTTGGATGATTAATCGCCAAACTTTAATTGAAAAATTTAACGGTTTTAACAATATAAAAGCCGTTATTCAGCCGGAGTCTAGCTTATCCTCACAGTTGATGCGAGACAACAAGTATCGTTTTTTGATTGGAACTAAAAAACTGGGAGTCGCTTATGAAAAGAAGTGGCGCTCGCAGATTGATACATCGATACGACTTGCCTTCCCTGTTTTTTATAATAATATTTTATCAGCTGTGATTGGTGTTATTGCGCAGTTGGTACTGCTTGTACCATTTGCAGTCCTAGCTTTTGGCAATTCGGGTCAGGTAGTGTTGCGGTTAACTGCAGCCAGCCTAGCGGTCGCCTATATCGGTCTGTTTGCGACTTATCTAGCCCATATTTATCACCGTGGTTGGTGGCTGTCGGCGATTGTTTGGCCGATTTTAGTTATCCAAGAAGTGGCTATTTTAGTCGCGAGCGTCGTCCTCTATGACCGACATCGAGTCAACTGGAAAGGCCGTCCGGTCAGTGCTCTTGCCGACAAATAATTTGCTTGGTTGATTTGTCTGATTTAACTATCGGCATTTCAAAGCTGAACGATGAGCCATGGTTTAAGCGGCTGGTTAGTTGAATATTAGTTTTAAGTTTGTGCGCCAGTTTAGCGGCAACATAAAGCCCAAGGCCATTACCGCTTGTCTCGCGCGTTCGGTAATCTTCGCTACGGAAAAACTTTTGGAATATTTTAGTCTGGTCGGACTTGCTGATGCCGATACCGGTATCTTTGATCGAGAATTTAACGACGCCTAGTTTTTGCTTGACCGATACGGTGATACTGCCCTGCTTAGTGTATTTAATGGCATTGGTAATGAAGTTTTGCAGCATTTCTTCAAGATATAATCGGCTGGCTGATACTTGGCCTAAGGTTGCGCCCATATCGAGGTTAAGGTGAACGCCCTTGTCGGCAGCCTCCTGATGGTATTCCTCGTAGATTTTATGAATCATTTCACGTATATCGATAATCTCGGCGGTATCGGCCACACCTCTTTCAGCGCGCGACAAGGTGCTAAGGTCGTTTACCATGTGGGCCAGATAGATAATTTGATCATGCGCTAGGTCGACGGCATCAGTTAGCATCTCTTTAGTGGCGTTAGGGTGCTGCATCATGACTTGGACATTAGAAATCGTGCCTTCCGCGATAGTGATTGGCGTTCGAAGCTCGTGACTAACAACACTAATAAATTCGTCGCGCTCTTCTTCGAGGCTCTTCGACTTCGTGACATCACGCATAATAACTACAAAACCATCGACGCTTTCGCTTCGCCTGAGTCGGCTATAGCTACCGCGAATTGGCGAATATGTAATTTCTAGGCGAATCTTCTCGTCGTCATTGTAGGCATGATTCAGGTCGTCGCGGGTCTGCGAGCTTTTAGCTGATTTTAAAAGTTTAAATAAGCTAACATCAACCTTCGAAGTGTCGGATAAGTTGATAACATCGTCAATGAATTTCCCATTTAGGCTGTCGTTGGTGTCGAGCAAACTTAGGCTGGCGGCGTTATAGACCTTGATTATGCCGTCTTTGTCTGTACTGATGATGGCGCTAGACATGTTATTAATAATCGTGCTGATTTGGTCGCGCTGTAGGTTTTGCTGAGCTTTGCTGGCAGATAGGGCGCCCCGCTCGACGGATTGTGCTCGCGAGATGCTCAGTAGTACA
>DAIOXF010000033.1:0-5260 GCA_036758105.1 Candidatus Saccharimonadota bacterium
TTGAGTTGAATTGGGGTTTTTAGGCACAATTGGGGCTGGAGCATCAGGTTGCATAGCGGCTGGGCCGCTACCAATTGGCGCGACGGGCATAGCTGGAGTTGGTGCCGGCGTTGGGGCGGCTGGTCCTTGAAACGGAAATTGATTGTTTGGCGGCATGGCTGTTTAGCTTCCCCACTCCTGTTTAGTTTGCCGATTATCGTAACGAAATAACTACCTCTTCGGTCATATCTTCTTGTTTTTTGATTCGATTAGCTTCGCGAGCAATCGTTTCAATCGATAAATCGGCGTTATTAGCAAGGTTTATTATATCAGGTGACACCGCCTTTTCGCTAGTGGTTGTAGCTGGCGGTTCGGCTGGTGTTGTTGGTGGTTCGTAAACCTGGCCAGACGGGCCTAAAGGCTGAATAACTGATTGCTGAATGTTGGTTGGATATGGGTCGTAAACCGGCGCAGGCGCTGCTGGCTGCGTGCTGGCATATAAGTCGTATGGATTTGGTGCTAGCTGTGGTTGCACAGGATCTGGCGCAGTTGCGGCTGGTGCTTGCTGCTGAGCAACCGACTGCTGGCGCAAACGGTCAATCATTTCTTGATGATGCTTGGCGTCGCTTTGATTAATCATATTATCGAGCGACTGCGAAACACTGGTGTTACTGTCTAGGACATCTTCGATTTGTTGCGACTCAAAGTATACATCGTTACTGACCGAGCTATTTGGTGCCTGTACGCCTTGGCCGCGCACCGCCCAACCTTGGCTATCGACAATTTGGGCAAGATATCCCAGTCGCTGAAAGGCTTCGTTACTGGATATATCCTTGGTCAATTGAAACTCAACAGTTTTAGGTACGGTAATCTCTATTAGCGACTCTATGCCATCGGCATCCCACAGTCTTTTATGAGGCTTTAGGTAAAACGACACCATGGCCGCAAGATAGACCTCCATCGGCTGGTCCTTGCGAAGTGGTAGCGCCAATGCGCCAAAAAATATAATAAATGGCAAAGGAAAAATAATTAGGCCGACAAATAGCTGTGCTAACCACCAAGCTAAGGCGGTTAATAACGCGACAATAATCAGGTATATAAACTGACGGAACGTAAACGGCCCGATTAGTTTATCATCCGCCTCGACGTCCTGGGGAACTTTATATACAGCCATTATGCTTATAGTATAACAGGCGCTGCCTTAGTTTATAAACACAGCTATGGTCGAATTTTGCCATCGGATTTAATATTCTTTAAGCCAGTTAAGCTGCCGGCTGCAAACGCCGAAAAGGTTCCACCGATAGCCGTAATGGCTTTAGTTATAGCTACGCCACTGCCACTACTAAACCTAGCTTGTAATTCGGGGCTCTTTGTTATGTCTTCAACTGCGCTATTAAATGAGTTGGTCGCGGTAGTAAGATTCTCGGCATCCTTTGCTGTTGCACCAGGTGCAGCCGCCGCCTCTTGAAGTCCGTTTAAGTGTTCCATGTAAGCCCCCATTGTATAAGTACTAAACTGTGCCATGTCATTACCGGTGACAGTGTTGAACGCTATGTTGGCTGGCTTAACAAGATCGGGAGCTTTGCTAATTAACGCACCGACATTTGCTGATATGGCTTCTTGTGCGTGTCTTTTCACATCGGGATCGGTTCTTTTTACTAGATCTCGCATAATATTATCTCGACCGAGCGCTGCCGCATGGTGCATAGCGGCAACACGTTGCATTTCGGTTTGTCCAGTTAGAGCCCTTTTTTTCAAGAAACCGTCTAACTCGAAGGTTGGATCGGTTGCTCTCCTCTCTGCTATCTCGCTAGCAAGTGGCGTCATTTCACTCTTAAGTTCTTCAGCCTCGGCCCTAGCGGCAGCTCCCTTTATGTAAGATTCCGCGACGCTACCTTCCGGCATTTTTCCAGCATATTTTTCAGCATTATCCTTTAAGTTCGTATTAAATCCTGCGGTTTGCTGGGCTTGATAGGCTGAAGTTTTCAGTTGATTCAATTTGTTATTTCGGTTGCTAGATAAAGCCATTTTCTTAAAAGGGTTTCGACTGCCAGAGGCTGCCAGATATTTGTTTTTTTCACGATCTTGCTGTGATTTTGTAGATCCGGCAAGCGGCTTACCTAGTTTATTCGCTAGACCACTCAAGCTACCGCCGACCTTAGTCAGCAATGGTCCGCCCTGTTTTGCAAGGAATGGTAAGGAGAATAATGGTAGAGACATGACCAATAGTCCGATTAAAGTAGACCACCACGCTGTATTGCCGTTTATTATTACACTAGCTGCCAGTTGTGCTCCGCCAAATACAAAAGCCGCTATCGGATAAAGCATTAAAAGACTAACCAGCATTCCCCGCCATTTTTTAAACCACGATTCAGTATTTGGCAGTAATAAGGCAACAAAAGCCAATGGCGCAAGGATTGCGAGTACCGGTATTAAGGCCTGCCTAAAGACAAGTGTTAATACAGCCGCTAATAACCCAAGCGCTGCTATGCCTGCCATCGGTAAAAGTATCCAAAAGGCTGCCGCAGCACCTCCAACTATAGCGACACCCGCTGCACCGACTACGGCGGTTGCTGCTGTAGCTGCTATAGCCCCTATTAAGCCACTCCAGGTCGGCATTGTTACGGGTGCCAGACTGATAATAAAATCATGCAGACTAGAGCCTGCAATATTGGATATATCAACTAAAATCTGAATAATTAGAAATGAAACATTAACTAGGATCGCGCCTATGATTAGTCGCGGTAACATCTTTTTAACACCATAGTTTGCCACACCAGCACTGGTCAGCTGTGAGAATATTATTATTAAGAAAACTATAACAAAAGCGATATTCGCCAAGTTTTTAATGCCCACCCAGGCATCATGTAGGGCCCCGGTTGACTCAATCGGATTAACATTAAGCATACCCTTGACCAGACCCCACATGCCATCATTTAGGGTTGCTAAGCCGGTTATAATCGGGCAAACGAACCAGCCCGCACCCGGTACCTGATTAGAACAGGTCAGTTTAGAGGATGTAGCTGCAGCTGCGTTGGGGCTTTGAAAGGCTACCGTGCTACTGCCAGGCTGACCCTTTTGTTTTACGACTAGATAGCCGTAAGTTACAGCCACACTGTTCATATCTTTCACAAGGTCTTGGCAACTTGCAAACTTTCGTGCCGAGCCACTGATGTCGCTATTTTCATTTTGTTCTATTGGAAAGGCGTATATATTCGGATTATTGACGTAGTCATAGATAATGTAGCTTATTGTTCCGTCTTGATTAACCACCATTGCGTTAATCGTGGTGCTTCCATTTGTAAGGTGGACGTTATTGGGGTCAAGGGGTGTCGAGAAGGTACCGTTGCTCATTGGGGTGCCATTTGAAGGTTGGCATGCACCCGAAAACGCCGCCCAGTCAAGAACATAGCGATCATCGTTACCGATATGCGTCAGGCCACTCTTTTGTGCAATTATCGTTTTAACTTTTGCACTATCAACCATATTGAGGGCTGTGGGTGTAGTCCGGGTTTTATATGGATCACCCGCTACTTCTGCTGAGCCCATCGGGAGCTTGGTGAACCCGTTGGGGGTAGGAAATATTCGAAATCCCCATGAGCCATCAGCAAAATGATCCGTACACGACTTTGGTTGGCTGGGGCTGTCCAGCCACCCAACCGGGTTGCCTCCTTGATCGCTTACTCTGATTGCGCCCAGATCACACGCCGCACTTAGTCCTGTGAGGTTACCTGTCCATCCAAATGTATTGAGGATTGCACCTGTTTGGGTTGATACTTCTGAGTTGCACGACCAGATACCATCAACTGGTTCAAGAATATAGCTTGCAGCCGTCGTTTTACTTGCAGAAAACCAGTTTGTTGGATTATTGATTTCAGACTCTGTAAAGATAACTCCAGAGACGGCACCTTGACCAAAGCAGTTTGCCAAAACTTGCTGATACGAATACTTAACTAGATGTACTTTTGTGCTATCGGCAATCCATGGTCCATTAGCTCCATCGGCATAAGCGCTGCTAGCGAACAGTAAACTACCAATGGCGACCATTACCATCAGTAGGACTGCTGCCCCTGTTCTGCGCGCATAATACATGCAATTATTTAACCACAAGAAGTATAAAGACGCTAGGCGTAATACATAAAAGGAAGCCCGAAGGCTTCCTTTTATGTAAATCTTAAACTCTCTTAAATATTAATCGGCTGCACTGCTGCATCATATGGTCCGAACTGAGCCAGGATATGATCGCCTGATTTAGAAATTATCATATTGTATGTCTCGTATTGATCAGTGTCTTTTTGGCCGTCAATCTTACCAACTGGTGTTTCTGAGTTGTTAGCTTGCTTACGGAATTTTAGGTTTGCCTTTGCGGTTGGGCTATTGAGGTCTCCTTCCGTAAAGGTTCCTTCAATGAAGGTCATCGAAGATTTTACGTCAGCTTCGGCCTGTCCGTTGACTGCTTCGCCGCCCCTGTTCATATGATAGTTAAACAGTTCAAATCGGCTTGCTTGAGCAAGGCCTGTAGTTGTAAAATGCGACCTATCGCTAGCGTTCCATAGGCGAATAGAGTCTGCAAGTGGAAGTAAGTACTTTATCTGCATTGCTTGTATATATGCCTCACCCCTATCGACACCAATCTGGCCATCTGCAGCCCTAAAGGGCTTAATGTCCTCTAGCGTTCGACCGGCACCGGTCATCGCGTTTAGTCGATAACCGAACTCGCGTCCAAGATCTTCGATGGTCTTTACGCTCTCAGTTTTGATTTGGCCTGCCACGGCGAGTTGCTCGGGCGTCATTGTCTGGAGTTTATCTGCGTTTAGGAAATCACCTTGACTAGGTAGCCACTGTTCAAGCATCTTTTTTTTCTCAGGGGTTGCAACGCTTTTTTCTGGCGTAACAGTAGTTGTTTGCTCGGGTGTCTGACCACAGGCGGCCAATGACAGCACAGCTATCGCTCCGCCAAGTCCTACTCGACGTGAGAACTTGTATTCACTCGAAGGTGTCGACTCATCATCAGGCTTATAGTTTGTCGCTTGGTCGATTGTTTTTGGTTCTAGGTCTTGGCTCATAGGTCGTTCCTTGTATTAATATACTTTTTGGAAATCTTAATGATTGTTATCACTACTTATACACTATATTTGTTAAAAAAGCAATAGCAGTAACAAAAAAACTTGCCATGTACGCCATTTTGTCGTATTTTATAGGTAGTTATGAAAATAAAACAAACAATATTGCTACTGGCGGCTGTAATAGGAATAAGCGTACTTTTTGCTTGTCCGTTTGT
>DAIOXF010000034.1:0-5256 GCA_036758105.1 Candidatus Saccharimonadota bacterium
ATATTACACTTACACCTATTAAGGGTGGCGTTGGTCCGCTAACAGTTGCCGCATTATTTGATAATGTAATTCGCGCCGCTAGAATTGTGGCCGACCGCAAAGGTCAACAGGACCTTTAGTTTTGTCCTAAAGCTTCTTTGACGCGCTGAACTACCTGGCGTGGTGTTAAATCGGCCTTAACAATATAGCTGTGAATACCGAGGCTGCGAATGTCTTTTGGCGATTCTTCTTCGCCCATGTTAGTTAGGATTATGACTGGAATGGTTTTTCCCCAATCTGAATCGCGAATAATCCGCAAAGCTTCGGCGCCATCCATCTCGGGCATTTGAAGGTCAAGCAAAATCATGTCAGGCTTAAAGGACTCCGCTAGGGCAACGCCTCGCTTGCCATCGCCAGCCAACTGGACTTCAAAGCCATCAGCTTCAAATTTCATGCGATACATCTGGCTAATAACTTGGTCGTCTTCGATGATTGCTATTTTGGTCATGCTTTGATGTTACAATGAATTCATGATGATTTCTAGTGGCTACTGCTGTAAATTGGCAATATGACAATGACCGATATGGGCGTAGAACGAACTACGATGGGTTCAACTAACGAGGTTACGGCCAGCTCTTTTGAAAATGGCGCAGTACCCGATGACCTGTTGGATGTACGAATGAGGTTTGTCTTGAGTAAGGACTGGTTGGAATACGGCACCGATAGGCCAGATGACCGAGACATATATGATAACAACCCCAAGACGATACATGTAGCGTCGCGTAACGCCGAAGGCCGGCCGATAGCTGCACTACGAATTACTCCAGTTGAGATTCTGACGGAGTCTCTAAGCTATGAGATGCTTCGCCCCGAGATGCAGGCGGAGGTTGCCGGAAGTGACCTACTCCCAGATGGTGACTATGCCATGTTTGACATGACTAGGTTAGTCGTAGATCCTGACATTAGCCCAAGGGTTTCTGTCCCAGAGATAGCTCGTATTATAGGTGGGGCAGAGAAGCAATCCGTACTTCATTCTGGCGGCAAGCTTGTGATGTGGATTTTTGCTGTCGACGGTGTTTTTGCAAAATTTCTAGAACGCACTGGCATGACTGTTCATATCGTTGCAAACGATGGCTTTGGTGCCAAGACTATGTTTGGTTATGCTTTCCCTTCAGAGGTCAAAAAGCAGCACTTAGCGGCCGCTGATAAGCGTAGAGACACGTTTGGCATGGCCGCAGTAAGGGCCTCGGGGGGTTCGGGTTGAGCCTAGCCTCTTCAATAACAGCACTGGTGGGGGCGCTAATTATAGTTGTCGGTTTTGCTACGTGGTATAATTCCAAAAGGAGCGCCGAAGGGCGCAGTTTCTTATTTTTGACTATTTTTGTTACTTTTTGGATAGCAGGGAACATAATATATGATTGGTCGGGGTTGGGTGGTTTGCGTTATGGTGTCGCACTTTTTAGCTATGCGGCCGCTATGTCTATGGCGACACAAATATATTCATTTAGTTCTATTTTTAAACATGGCAAGCTATCAGTATTTGATAAAAAACTAGTATGGGCTGGTCACTTGGCGGCTGTTTTGTCGGCAATTCCGGGGTTAATTGCATATGGAATAAGCGGTGTTTCCATTATGACCCATATGATATTTTTAGCAGTTTACGGATTAATACTTACTTCATATCTGCTGTCGGCACTCGGCGTATTAATATCTGTCGAAAGGTTCGGCACGAAGACCAGGCGCCTCCAGGCGAAAAGTATCGTGCGGGGCATCATAGGGGCTATGTTGGTGGGGCTCGTCTTTAATTTAGTATTTCCTATCTTCGGAGTATATGACTTTACGATTGTTGGCCCATCAGGCGCTGGCATTTTTATATTTGCTGTATCTTATTCAATCGTAAGGAATAACCTGTTCGATATTCGCCTTGCCGTCGTTCGGTCGATTTCCTACACCGCGTCTATGGCTACTCTCGCGACTATGTACTTCTTTATGATATTAGTATTGTCGTCATGGCTTTTGCATAAACAGGTTGACGCCACTGTTTCAATTTACATAGTTGTATCACTTATATCGGCATTAATTTTTCAGCCAATCAAAAAGTTCTTTGACAAATTTACGAAGCGTATATTTTATAGCGACACATACGATACAGATACGTTTTTCGCACACGTAAATCGACTATTGGCGCACACTTCTGATCTAAGACTTCTACTGGAAAGAGTATCGCTTGAGATTAATACGACCCTAAACGGTGCGCAAGCTTTCTTCTTTGTATATACAGCAGGAGAGGTTCGTGACAGCTATGTCACTGCTGGAACGACAAATCATCGGCGGGTTCCTGTCGCCGATATTCGTGCACTTGATGACCATGTCCTTGTTAGTGGGGTAGAACCAATTATGGTTGATCGAATGAAGGGCATAGACAAGTCATTACATCGCCTGTTAGTCAGCCATCGTGTAGCCGTGGCGCTACCTCTTTTCAAAGACAAGACGGTTTTGGGTTATTTTATGCTTGGGGAGCGACGAAGTGGCAGCTATAAAGCCAGGGATATTCGTTTGCTTGGGACTATTTCAGATGAACTTATTATTGCAATCGAAAACGCCTTGGCGATTCAACAGATTAAGGAGCTTAACGCAAACCTTCAGCAACGAATTAACGAAGCGACGAGTGAGCTAAGAGCCAGCAACGCTCAGTTACACCGCCTAGACGAGGCCAAAGATGAATTTGTAAGTATGGCTAGTCACCAGCTGAGGACGCCACTGACGAGCGTAAAGGGCTATATCAGCATGGTCCTTGAGGGCGATGCTGGCAAGATAACTTCGACTCAAAAGCATCTCTTGGATGAGGCTTTTAACAGTAGCGAGCGAATGGTGCATCTGATTAATGACTTTTTGAATGTTTCGCGCTTACAGACTGGAAAGTTTATGATTGATCTTCGTCCAATTGATCTGGCCAAGTTAGTCGGTGAAGAGCTGGACAGCTTGGCTTCGAACGCCAGCTCGCGCAATTTGAAGTTTTTGTATAAAATGCCCAAGAAATTTCCAATTCTTGAGCTTGATGAGGGCAAGATGCGTCAGGTAATTATGAATTATGCAGATAATGCCATCTATTATTCAAAAGAGGGTACGGCCATTGAAGTCGCCCTAGTGGTTGAGGGCAACAGGTGTCGGTTTACGGTTAAAGATAAGGGTATCGGTGTGCCGGTCGATGAAACAGCGCAGCTATTTACGAAATTTTATCGAGCTACAAATGCCCGTCGTCAGCGACCAGATGGCACCGGTGTTGGCCTTTTCTTAGCCAAAAAAGTAATAAATGCTCACGGCGGTGATGTTATCTTTGAGTCTGAAGAAGGCAAAGGTAGTACGTTTGGCTTCAGCTTGCCGATAAAACCGATTAAGAGCCGCTAAATACGCGGATCATCTCAAAAATAAACCAGACAATAAGAATTACTACTGCGCTGGTGATGATAATTGGTTTTAGGGTACGCTTTCGGTCAAACCACCACTGGGATAGCTTGTTGCGATCGGCGGCCTCGAGACGGGTTATGATTGGCCTGCTAAGTGAGGCGTCGGCGCCGCTATAGACTTTATTACGCTTCTTTTTTTGCTTCGTCATGCTTTTAGTATATAACAAAATAACCCCGCATCGTTAGCGGGGTTATTTGTAAGTCTGAATCTCTTCAGAAATGAGGAGCGGTCAGACTCTTGTTTACTGGCTTATGGTAGCGCGACGGCTAGCAACGTAATAAGCGATGCTGGCAATCAACGAACCAAGGCCAAGGAAAGCAACTACACTCTCTCCAGCACCTGTTTTTGGAAGTTCAGGTGGGGTTGTTGGAGGAGTTACTGGAGGAGTCACCGGTGGAGTCACTGGTGGCTGGCATGTTTTTGGTACAGTGACGTTTGCAGTGTCTTCGATTGAACCACCGCCAGTAGTAACTTTCGCTTTGTTAACAAGCGTGTTTGCTCCACAGGCTGCAAGTTGGTCGTTAGTTGGTACTTTCGCACTAAATATTGACCATGCATTTGCACCGGATGTGTAGGAACCGACATTTATACCGGTACCGTTAGCGATGTCATCGGTTGCTTTTGTTCCCGATGGTGTTTTTGAGTTACCAAAAACAGTAGATCCAGCAACATATGTCATGCCAGTAGGAAGTGTGTCACGGAATGTAACATCATCTTCTTGGGCAGTACCGACGTTCTTGTATTGAATCAAGTAGTCGACGATTTCGCTGGGTTGTGCAGCGTAGCTTTTGACCCATTTGTTGTCACCGTGTTTGCTGACCATTTTGCTCATAGTAAACTGTGAGACTGGGGCAAACTGTGGTTTAACTGTGAATGAGACATAGCCAGCGTACTGGAAACATCCGGGGATATTACCATCAAGCTTGTCGTATCCAAGCTTTGCGCCAGCGCTAGTAAAGATACTCTCTGGAAGTGCAACACCAGTTGCGCCAAAGAAGTTATTCTCGAATTTTAGGCTACCACTTACGTATGCAAGGTTGAAATCTTGTGCGTTGCTGAATGTAGCGTCGTCGTAGACTTCAGTTGGTGTAGCGTTGCTTGAATCCAAGAAGCCATCAACACGGATAGACTTACCAGTAGTTGTTGGCAAATTAAACTTAGCTGTAACGTCGTGTGCAACAAGGTTTAGGTTTGCTGCTGCGTTGTTGTGAACGTACATACGAACCGTGTACGACTTACCAGCCTCGACGGCCATATTGTCTGACCATTGGTTGGTTGTACCAGTTTCGCGAATACCAACGAAATTACGCTCATCGCCAATATTTGGGTTGTTGGTGATTGAGTTAAATGTAATGTGATCGGCTGGTTTCTCGATAGTGAACGTGTCTCTGGTTGGTCCCCAGGCAAAAAGTGCAGCTGGGATGATAAGAACCGCGGCGACAATGGCAAGGACTGCACTTGTGCGCTTTGGAGCTCGTCGTATGAGTGAAATTAACTTTCCCATAATATATTCTCCTTTTGATTAATCTCGCAGATAAAATCAAATAATTATTAAATTTATAAACATTTTCGAGTCTGTTACCTATTTGTTAAAGGAAACAAATCAGATTATTACAATGTGCATGTCGAATCAATAAAGATTCACAAGGAATCTACTCAATTTGCGAACGCGAGGCGTTCAAGCAAAGGATAGATTCCTTGGATATTGCTAAATGCGGATACTGCCCGAATGGGCGCGCAGCGGTGAAGCCGCGCGCCCCTTCGGATTTACGGGCAGTTGTTCAAGCCAGGTACGACTGCACACTGGCT
>DAIOXF010000035.1:0-5245 GCA_036758105.1 Candidatus Saccharimonadota bacterium
GTCTAATCCTCCCCACCAATTGATGGACAGAAACATAACTAGTGAGTAGCTGAATAGGTGGATGACCGCGCCGACGGCCAGACAATCGCGGTGGTACAACCACATTGTGACCCCCCATGTAAGGATGGCCAATACAACCAGTGCGCCAATGAATAGGCCGCTGAGTTGAAAAATTCCGTATGTGTTGGACATTGTCTATCCTGTTCCGAGGTGCACTTTCGCACCTCAATCGTTAAAACAAGGCGGAAAGTAACCTAAATATAGCACATTTAGGCCCGAAAGTCAATAGACGCACTTTTTTTGCGCAAATATTCGATATCGCTTATACTTACATCATGAAGATATATCTAGGCGGCGACCATCGGGGCTATCACTTAAAACAAGAAGTTTTTGCATATTTAGCGAAACACGGTTACGAGGTTGAGGATGTTGGCGACAACATACTCGATCCAAACGATGATTTTCCAGAATTTGCTCAAGCGGCAGCTCTTAAGGTGCTGGGCAGCGATGACACCGATCCACGGGCGATTTTGCTGTGTGGTGGTGGTCAAGGTATGGCGATGGCAGCTAATCGCTTTCACGGCATCAGGGCCAGCGTTATTTGGGATGCTTATGAGGCCAAGATGACCAGGAACGACAATGACAGCAATGTCCTATGCATGCCGGCTCGGGTGCTTGAAGAAGACGACAAAGCCTGGCAGGGAATTCTTGAGACTTGGCTGTCGACGCCATTTGCCACCGCAGCCCGCTTTAAAAGGCGTAATGCGCAGATTGACGAACTGTAATGAGCGTGATTGCACCCTGTATCACGGTTGAAACGCCCGAGGATTACAAGGCGACGATTGAACGGATTCACCCATTTGCTCAGCGAGTTCACATTGATATCAGTGATGGTGAATTTTCGCCGGTCTTTTTGCTTAGCGAGTCGCAGATATGGTGGCCAAAAGAATGGCAAGTTGATATTCATGCCATGGTGGCGCGTCCAGCCGAACACATTCAGGCGCTCATTAAATTAAAGCCAAGCCTAATTACGTTCCACATTGAGACGGGAATAAACTTATTGCCCTTAATGGCGCAAATTAAACAAGCCGGCATCAAGGCCGGTGTCGCCCTCCTAAAGCCAACTGTGCCATCAACCGTCGCCGATGTTATCAAGGCCGCCGATCATGTCATGGTATTTAGTGGCGATCTGGGTCATTATGGCGGAACCGCTAGCCTGATGCAGCTTGAAAAGGTGCGGCTTATCAAGGCGATTAATCCGAACGTTGAGATTGGCTGGGATGGCGGCGTGAGTGTTGATAATGCCTACACGTTAACGCAGGGTGGCGTTGACGTCTTAAATACTGGTGGTGCGATTGCAAAAGCGACCGATCCCGCTCTCGCTTATGCTACACTTGTAAAAGAGATAAATAAACACGGAGTTATTTAAATGAGTGGGCAGTTAACAATCAGGCAGCTAGAGCAAAAAGCGAACGACATTCGTGAAGATATTATTCGGATGTTGGAGGCGGCTGGCAGTGGTCACAGCGCTGGACCTTTGGGTTTGGCTGATATTTTTGCGGCTTTATATTTTAATATCTTAAATCTTGATCCAAAAAATCCGCAGTGGTCTGAGCGCGACATCTTGTTTTTAAGTAATGGACATACTATACCGGTTCAATATGCGGCCATGGCGGAGGCTGGTTACTTTGAAAAAGACGAGCTGTTGACACTACGCAAGCTTGGCAGTCGCCTGCAGGGGCACCCAGAACGCGAGCGTTTGCCGGGCCTCGAAAATACCAGCGGTCCACTGGGGAGCGGTCTATCGCAAGCGGCCGGCTATGCTTACTCTATGCAATATATGGATAACATCAAGCACCGCTTTGTTTACGTCGTGATGGGTGATGGCGAACTAGATGAAGGCAATGTTTGGGAAGCGGCGATGTTTGCCGGCAAATATAAATTGTCACAATTAGTTGCGATTATTGACCGTAATAATATTCAGATTGATGGTAGTACCGAAGACGTTATGCCACTAGAGGATCTTCGCGGCAAGTGGGAATCATTTGGTTGGCACGTCCTTGAAATCGACGGGCATAATATCGAAAGCATGATTGATGCTGTTAGCATGGCCAGGGCAATAACTAATCGACCAAGTGTAATTATTGCGCACACAATTCCAGGCAAAGGTGTCGACTTTATGGAGTATGACTACAAGTGGCATGGCGTGGCGCCAAATAGCGATCAGGCCAAAGAAGCTCTTAAAAAGCTGCGGACACTTGACGGCAAAATCACCTTTGAAGGAGCTGGCATAGAATGAGCTACCCACTACAACCCGATGTCTATAATGACGATGTAAAACTTGAGCCGATTAGGGCCGGTTTTGGCCGTGGCTTAAAAGCCGCCGGTGCGGCTAATGAAAAGATTGTCGCCTTGTGTGCAGACCTGACGGAGAGTACTCAGATGCATCTTTTCCGGGACGAATTTCCATCACGCTTTGTTGAAGTTGGTATTGCCGAACAAAACTTGGCTACGATTGCCTCGGGACTTGCGCGTGCTGGCAAAATTCCGTTCGCCAGTAGCTATGCCGCTTTTAGCCCTGGACGCAACTGGGAGCAGATCAAGACAACCATTGCTATTAATAACCAGCCAGTTAAAATTATTGGCAGCCACGCCGGCGTGAGTGTTGGCCCAGACGGTGCGACTCACCAGATGCTAGAGGACATCGCCCTGATGCGCGTCATGCCAAATATGGTAGTCATTGCGCCTGGTGATAGCATTGAAGCCGAAAAAGCCACACTGGCGATTGCCGAAAATGGTAAGCCAAGCTATTTGCGCTTAGCTCGTGAAAAGTCGCCAATTTTTAGCACCGAAGATTCGCCGTTTGAAATTGGCAAAGCCTATATCTTAAAAGAAGGCCACGACGTCAGCTTACTCGGTACTGGTGCCATGAGCTATCAACTACTTAAAGCGGCTCATCTGTTGGAATCAGCCGGTATTAGCGCCGAAGTTGTTCATGTGCCAACGATAAAGCCACTAGATGAGGCGACGATTCTAGACAGCGCACATCGATGTGGTCGGGTAATTACCGCCGAAGAAGCCCAAGTTAAGGGTGGTTTTGGCGGTGCGATCGCCGAACTTCTATCTGAAAAAATGCCAACTCTTTTGAAGCGAATTGGTATGCAAGATCGCTACGGTGAAAGTGGCGAGCCTAATGAATTACTAGATTACTTTGGCCTAACGGCTGAAAAAATGGTTGACGTAATTACTGATTTTGTACAAAACACACCGAAGTATCACCAAGAATATTAAAGGGGGCATTATGGGACTGACGATTAACCAAATTAGAGACAATACAACCCGGGCCAGGCACTTGATGCAGCGCAGCCGTGCGCAGGGCTTTGCGGTCGGTGCTTTTAATATTGATAACCAAGAGACCTTAATTGCTATAGCCCAGGCTGCTCAGAAGTTGAGTGCGCCAGTTTTAGTTGAGGTTAGCGATAACGAAGTCAAAGCAATTGGCCTCGAGAACATTCGCGATTTAGTCGACAATTATCGGTTACAGTATGGCATCGAGATGTATGTCAATCTGGATCACTGCCCAACGGTTGAGGATTGTAAGCGGGCAATTGACGTTGGTTTCGAGTTTATCCACATCGATATTTCTCAGGCTAATCATGATGCTACGACCGAAGACATTATCGCCAAGACCAAAGAAGTCGTGGAGTACGCTCGCTTTACTGGAGCTCTTGTTGAGAGTGAACCGCACTACTTTGGTGGCTCGTCAAATGTTCATGCCGAGGCGATTGATTACGAAGAAATCAAAAAAACCTTCAGCACCCCAGAAGACACCAAGGCTTTTGTTGATGCCACCGGTATTGACACATTTGCGGCCGCCATCGGCAACTTGCACGGTAAGTATCCGGTACCAAAACAACTTGATCTTGAACTTTTGCAGCGGATTCGAAACTCAATTGATTGTCAGATTAGCCTACATGGCGGCAGTGATACACCACTCCATTACTTTGAAGAAGCCGCTAAAATTGGTGTCAGTAAGATAAATATCAACAGCGATCTGCGTTATGCGTATCGAAAAGAGCTTGAAAAAGTATTGGCCGACAATCCAGACGAATATGCCGTTGTTAAATTAATGCCACAGGTCTATGCGGCTGTCCAAGCGGTTGTAGAAGAAAAAATTCAAGCCTTTGGTAGTGCTAACCGGGCGGTTATGTAATATGGCGACGCCAGTTATTGTTACGATTGGTAAAGCGACTCAAGATGTCTTTTTGCTAAGTTCAAAATCCTTTGTGCCGCAAATCCATAAAGGTGTTTTGTACGAGCAATTGCCGCTTGGTCAAAAACTTGATTTGGACGATGTCGTCTTTACGACCGGTGGCAATGTGACTAATGCGGCCGTGACTTTTGCGCGCCAGGGCCTGAACAGTCAATATGTTTGGGCGATTGGTACTGATGTCGCCAGTCGAACTATTTTAAGTGATCTTGATAGTGAGGGAGTTGATACTAGTGGCGTCGTTCAAGACGAATCCTATCGGTCTAGTTACTCGGTTATTTTGCTAGCCAGTAGTGGTGAGCGTACAATTTTAAATTATCACGGTACCAAGCTGCAAAGTGATGGCAGTACGATTGATCTTTCGGTTCTAAAAAAAGCCGACTGGGTATATTTGTCGGGCCTTGGTGACATGGAACTTTTGGAGCTGATTATTAGTAGCTGTGTTAGTCATGGCGTTAAGGTGATGCTTAATCCGGCCAGCTCGGAACTAGGCGAAATCGATAAGCTAAAAACGCTGCTTGAAGATGTTGAGGTTTTGATTGTTAATAAAGAAGAGGCTCAACAAATCGTTGAAGGCCAAACAATCGAAGAACTGGCGCGGCACGCTACGAACTATTGTCCAGTGGCGATTGTATCAGACGGTCCAAACGGTGCTGTGGTGACTGATAAAAAGACGATGATTCAGGTTGGTATGTATGAAGATGTGCCGGTGGTTGATCGCACCGGTGGTGGTGATGCCTTTGGATCGGGCTTCTTAAGCTACTGGTCTCAGGGTAAAACACTAAAAGAATCGATTATTTTTGCTAGCGCCAACTCGACATCAGTTGTTGGACAAATTGGGGCCAAGGCTGGTATTTTACACCGTGGCACAGTCCTACACGACATGCCGCTGTCGGAGGAAGATTTTTAGGCAATGGCAAAGTTTTTGCAGCAACTATTAACTATCAGTGAGCCGATGTTTAGCGTTGGCATGAG
>DAIOXF010000036.1:0-5101 GCA_036758105.1 Candidatus Saccharimonadota bacterium
CAGCTGGCTTTTTAGCGGCAACTAGCTTAACGCCAGCAGTCTTAGCGGCCTTGGCAAGTTGTGATTTGCGGCGGGCAGCGGTATTCTTCTTGATAAGGTTTTTCTTAACAGCGGTGTCGATTTCGCTGTGAACGGCGCTCAAAGTCTCGGCTGAAGGCTTAGCATTAAAAGCCTTAAGAGCGGTCTTGATATCGTGCTTAATGCCGACGTTACGCTCGCGGCGCTTGATAGTCTGCTTGGCTCGTTTAATGGCGGATTTGATGATTGGCATAATGTTCCTTTATGGCTTTAAAATTAATAGATACAATCAACAGGTGATTATAGGGGAAAATTGTTAAATTGTAAAGAGTTAGCCACTTATTGACTGATGTAAAATACTTATGGTATAGTTACATCAAACTCTAGGCAACTAGAATACAAAATAAAAATCTTAGGAAGCCAAAATGAATGACGTTAAGATAAAACAGCAGGTCATCGAAAAGATAAAAAGCGCGACTAATATTTTAGTGACGGTTAGCAATGATCCATCGGTTGACGCTCTGTCGGCCGCGCTTGGCCTGACGCTGATGCTTAACAAGCTCGATAAGCACGCCACGGCGGTATTTAGTGGTGCAATTCCGCCAGCTATTACGTTTTTGGACCCAGCCAAGACTTTTGAATCAACGACCGATAGTTTACGAGATTTTATTATTGCGCTTGATAAAGAAAAGGCCGACCACCTGCGCTACAAGGTTGAGGGCGACGTTGTTAAGATTTTTATTACACCTTACCGCACGACAATTACCAGTGAAGACCTCGACTTTAGTCAGGGTGACTACAATGTTGAGCTAGTGATTGCGCTAGGTGTTGATAATCAAGATCACCTCGATAAAGCGCTTGAAGCCCATGGTAAGATTTTGCACGATGCCGTTGTTATTACCGTTTCAGCCGGTGACCAAGTTAGTCAATTAGGTAGCATTGATTGGCGCGAAGCGCAGGCTAGTAGCTTGTGTGAGATGTTGGTTGGTTTGTCAGATGGTATCAAGACTGACAAGGAAAAGAACAGCCTGCTTGATCAACAAACTGCTACTTCGTTACTAACCGGTATCGTTGCAGCCACTGACCGTTTTAGTAATACCAAGACTTCATCAAGAGTCATGACAGTTGCGGCTCAATTAATGGCGGCTGGTGCTGACCAACAGTTGATTGCTGCCAAATTGCAAGAATCGCATACAATTGATAGCTTATCGGTAAGTGAATCAGACGGTTCACCAATCGAAGAGGCGCCAACTCAGCCAGCTACCAAATCAGCCGATGGTGGCCTAAGCATTGCCCACGAAGATGGCAAAACTCTAGAAGACATCGCTAATATGGTCAAAAAGCAAGATCAGCAAGAAGCAGCTGTCGAAGCCGAACAGGCGCTTGCCGACCAAATAAGCGCAACAACTCCACCAGCCGTTGCGCCCGTCGCTGAGGCCTATGCGCCCGAGCAGCCAACTACTGGCGGCATTGACTGGAAGCCAACCACAAGCGAACCGTCACTTGGCGGGACATTGAATGCCACTACCGAGCAAGCCGAAGAAGAAACGCGACGCGAAGAAGAAGACGACAAGAACAAGACGATTTTAACGCATTCTTACTTGGGCGAAAGTGCGCCGACCTTCAATACGTCAATTAATAGCGCCGAGGAGTCTGACGCAGGGGAGAATAGTGTTGATATCTTTGCCGGAACACCACCGCAAGAACCTGGCGACCAGCCAGAGGGCTCGGCTGGCGAGACGGTCGTCCGCGGTGATGTCGAAACCGGACTCGCGCAGGCGTGGATTGCGGCGCGTTCGCTGCGCATTGCCGAGACTGTTGTCCAACCGCTAAGTGGCCCATCTTTGGCTGATATTGATGCCGAAAATCGCCAGGCCGCATCGGTACCTGAAGCTGCCTCGGAACCAACCGAACCAATCGTTCCACTGGTTAGCCCGATTCCACCAGAACTAGCCACCGCGTTACCACAACCGCCACCACTACCGGTAGACTTTTCAACTTTGCCACCACCGACAATTTCGCCGGCCTACGCACTTGATCCAACTCCGCAGACACCAGAACGCCTAGGTGATATCTTTGCTCCAGAACAGCCAACGCCTCCACCGACGCCACCGCTACCACCGACGCCACCAGCCGATAATAATGACCCTGGCCAGTTTAAAATACCTGGTCAGTAGTCACTAGCTCGGGCTGCCTAGGTTTTGATTGTAAAGTAGTTCATACCAATGCTATCGCCACGTCGTTCGATATGACCTTCGCCATCGCCGCGTTGTGTATGATGGGTGCGCATAATTGCGATAATCTCTTTGCGTAAGTGGCGGGCGTCGACAATCTCGCCGATTTCTTCCTCGGCTCTACCTGGTTCCATATATAGCCAGTTAACGTTAGACTCGGGCATCATCGTCCGAGGGATACAAGTCAAACGAATACGTGTCACGCGCTTGTCGTCGGCTTTTAGGCTGTAAAATGCCCAGGTGGCGGCACGGGCAGCCACGATGTGATCAATATGACCCGATATGCCGTTTAGGTCACTCGTCATGAACTCAATGACAGTGTCTTTATCGGCCGTGGCCATGACTTTCTTAGCAATTTGGACGATTTTATGACCAGCTTCGACTAAAATCTGATTATTGAGCTGACCATCTTTGTAGCCTAAAAAATGCATACTAGTAGCACCAATTAATTTGCCCGCCACTTTCCATTCCTGCAGGCGCACTACGCCAAGGTCTTCGTGGTTGTCGGGGTTAGTACCAGCATCGCCAACAGTTAGGGTAATTAAATGCAGCTCGGTGCCGGCTTTTGTCTCCATGAGTAGGGTGCCACTTGGCCCGAAGGCTTCATCGTCTGGGTGGGCGAAAACGCCAAAAATTATTTTCTTCATAATCTTTAGTATAATCGATTGGATGAACGACGACATTCTTTTAATTGATAAACCAGCTGGTTGGACTAGTTTTGATGTAGTTGCTAAAATCCGGTCTAGCATTCGGGCGGAGTATCGGGAGCGGGGCGAAAAACCAACTAAAAAACAACTGCGGGTTGGTCACGCAGGGACACTTGATCCATTTGCGACGGGCCTTTTGATTATCCTAAAAGGTGATGCTTGTAAAAAGGCCGGTGAGTTTCTAAAGCTTGATAAAGTTTACGAAGCGACTGTTCGCTTGGGCCAGACCAGTACAACTGACGATCCAGAAGGTGAGATAACTGAAGTTTCAAATAAGGTACCGAGTATCGATGAAGTCAAGGCGGCCCTCGAAAAATTCAAAGGCGAAATAACTCAACGGCCGCCAATTTACAGTGCTATTAAAATTGACGGACAGCGGGCTTACAAATTAGCTCGCGAAGGTAAGGAATTTGAAGTCCCCGAGCGCATTGTACAGATATATTCAATCGATTTGCTAGATTATTCTTACCCTGAAATTAAGATACGAGTGCATGTCGGCAGCGGCACTTATATCCGCAGCCTAGCTGAAGATATCGGTCGTGAAATTGGGGTTGGCGCATACTGTAGCGCGCTCCGGCGTATCTCTATAGCCGATTGGCACCTGTAGCTAGATTAAGGAATCTTGGGTGGAGTAAATGTCGGATCATCCAAACGAGCAATCTTAAGGATATGTTCTGTAGCGTTTTGTTTGACGTTGACTTTCTCGTCGCCCGTAAGGGTTTCGCGCGCTTTTTCAGCTAACTCAAGTACATACCTGTCGAAGTCAACTTGTAGCTGAGGATTTGTAATAAGCGCCCTGGCTGCTGGGATGTCATCCATAAGACCTGCCATGACCTGAATTCCGTAACCATCGGCCTTGGCGATGTCCGATACTGATATTTTACCCTTTGCGATGGCTTCAGCGGCGACGCGCGTGATGTCATCCTGGCTTTTTATAGAGCCCTGAGCGACATCGTCATAAGTCTTACCGCCACCCCAGATAGTTTTTGCTCCAAATCCGCTATTAACCATAGCGGCAGAGATACTTGTCTTGAAGTCAACGAGTGAAGTACCAGACTCCACGATTATTTGAGTTGCTTCTTCGACAGTACCTTGTCCGCTAATCTGATCTTCAATAGCGGCCTCGCGTGTAAATACATCGCTAGCGCGGAAGGTACGTTTGTTGTGATTAGCATCCTCAGCTATAAACTCTGTACCAAGTGCATGCATTTGTCGCTGTTTTCCAGATAAGTTGAACTGTTTGTTAATAGCACGACCCTCAGTAATGCTCTTGTTGTAGTCACTACGCATGGCGTCGATTGCACTAGCAAGTGCTGCATTAGCACCGTTTTCGGCAATACCGCCAGCATCCGCCTGAAGCGCTTCATCAGCGATAAGTGCCTTGGCAAATTGTATCTGTTGAGTATTTTTGGCGCGTTGTGTCGCCATTGCACTGATGGCAAGGTTGCGCGTTGTAAGCTCAGAACCGCTTGCAAGGGCACTAAGGACAGCCCCGTGGCTAGTGTCCTTACCAGCGCGTAGATCTTCGTGAATTCGGTCAAGTCGCGCTTTTTCAAGTGAGGCCTCATCAGTAACAACGCGCATCTTTATTTCGCGATTTAGCATGCTTGCATCAAGTTGTATCTTAACATTCAGATCTTTTGATAGGCGCTCCTCAATTGTCTTTTTGGCGGTTTCAACATCGTGCTGTGCCTCATATAACTTCTTGTTATCAAGTGAGCCGGCAAAACGGTTGTCGGCCATACTTTCGTGTAGCTTTCGGCGGCCTTCACGTACTCGACGGTTGTGATCCATGCGCTGACCGTTGCGTTTTAGCAGGGCGAGACGACCGGCTTGGGTGCTATTGCGTTTAGCCTTGACGTTGTCGGCTCGGTCCTTACTCCAGTTGCGAGTGCGGTCGATAATGCCCTTGTTCGGATTGTTGATAATGCCGGCGATGCGCGCAACAGTCGAACCGCTTAGTTTAACTAACATTGGTGTTATAAATAGCGGCGCCACTTGGACTAGCATGCCCAGGATAACGACGTTGATAGAATCGGCATTTTGGATAATAGCCTCGGCTGCCAGCTGTGATCCGCCAAAAATTAGTGAAAAGGCCGGGAACAAGACTAGTAGCGTCATGAACATACCGCGCCATTTATC
>DAIOXF010000037.1:0-5078 GCA_036758105.1 Candidatus Saccharimonadota bacterium
ATGTTACACAAAACAGTTGCAAGTGAGGTTGAGGGTGATGATGGGCCAGTAGGCGAAACGGACTCCAATCGTAAGCGAAGTAACGCGCGTAATTATGTTGGGCTTGGACTAGTATTATTTGGCGTTTGGCTGCTTTTGGGGCAATTTTTCCCAGCATTTTTCGTACTGCGCTGGGAGTTTATCTGGCCGGTAATACTGATTTTGACTGGTCTGCTTATTGCGACTAAAAGGCGGTAATAATCATGGCTAAAAAAGTTGAAATAAAAGAAATAGAATCGATTGAGCCGACGAAGTTGGATAAAATCGCAGAAAAGTCGCAGCCTCGTTCGGATGGAGGACGTCAGAATACTAGACACTGGAAAGTTGGTCGAATATTTTGGGGGCTACTCCTTGTTTTAATCGGCGGATTGATTCTAGCCAGTAATTATGGACTGGTGAGTGTAGACTGGTTTAATTTGTGGCGACTTTGGCCACTATTTATAGTTGCGTTTGGTCTGTCTATCCTGACGTTTAGAGGTTGGTCTGGACAACTGCTGTCAGTGGTATTTGTAGTTCTGTCGCTTGGTGCGGTTACGTACGCACTTGTCTATGCTCCGCAAGACACGCGACAAACTTCAACGTATAATATAACATCACAAAAAATCGATTCGGCGACTACTGCCGAGATAAATCTAAAGACTGGTTTGGGGCAACTTGATATTAATACGGCCGATCAAGCGACTGTAGCTCAGGCTCACCTTGAAAGTAATATCTCGAACCTGACTAATGACACAACACTTGCTGGTACTAACCAGATTATAAACATTACTACTGATGCGACGAGTGGGTGGCCGGTTGGAAGTGCCGAGAATCGACTTAGCGTTAATATCACTCGCAGCTTACCGATTAGACTGAATCTTGATATTGGCGCCTCGAATATAACAGCTGATTTTACATTAGCGCGTCTACAAAACCTTGATATCAAAAGTGGTGCGACTAAGTCTGATATTAAGTTGGGTGATAGCGAAGACCTGATGACCGTTAATCTGGACTCCGGAGCTAGCTCGTTTTTAATTAGGGTGCCCGCGATAAGTGGCGTAAGCGTAAAGCTAGATGGCGTGACTAGTAATAACTTGGCTGGACTCATCAAAAAGGGAGATAAGTACGAATCGGACAACTACGAATCGACCGCTAAGAAGATAAATATAGTCGGTCGACTAGGATTGGCGTCATTTACGCTCGAGCGCTATTAACCTGTATTTGTCGATATTATCTAATTTATAACGTTATTTTGGCGTTAGTCTGTCATAATTAGTACATATGAATATCTGGCAAATATCACAAAAGCGATTAGGCCTCGTTTTGACGATTTTTTCAATCATCGGTCTAGTGGCGTCATTCGCATTAACTTACGATACTATCGAAAAAATTAAGAACCCAGGATTTAATCCTACCTGTAACATAAGTCCGATTATTAGTTGTGGCAAAGCAATGACGTCATTACAAGGCGAACTTTTTGGTATACCAAATCCTGTTTATGGCATTATGGCATTCACGGCTCTACTGGCGTTTTCGGCTACACTTTTGGCCGGTGCGCGCTACAAGCGTTGGCTGTGGTTGATAGCTGAATTTGTGGCTCTGCTGGGTGTGCTATTTGCTCATTATCTGTTTTTTGTAAGTATGGTGATTTTGGGATCGATATGTCCGTGGTGTTCACTGGTATGGGTAACGACAATAGCGATTTTTTGGTATCTGACCACGCACCTTGTGGCAACTGGCATGTTGTCATGGCAATCGACATCTCATCGGATTGCTGATTTTTGGAAAGCCTATGCGACACCGGCTTTAGTACTGTGGTACTTGGTATTAATACTTATAATTTTCTTAAGATTCCGCGATTATTGGATGTCGCTATTGTGATTCGAAGAGTTATTTTGCGGATATTTAGGTTTGGATATGTTTATATAATAAAGCCCATCTTGTTTATGATATCGCCGGATAATGTCCATAAACGCATGATTAGAGCAATGTCTTTTTGGCAGCGTGTGCCGGGATTTAAAAGTTTAGTTAGAGCAGTCTTCAAACAACCGCTTAGCCAGGTTTTAAGACAAGAGTATCATGGCCTTACTTTTAATAGTCCAGTCGGTCTATCGGCTGGGTTTGATAAAAATGGCGAAATTGTACCGATTATAGCCGCGCTTGGATTTGGTTTTAGTGAGGTTGGATCGGTAACGGCTTTTCCGTGTGACGGTAATCCCAGGCCGTGGTTTTATAGATTACCAAAGACGAGGTCGTTGGTCGTTAATGCCGGGCTCGGTAACCAAGGGTCAGAGCCGATTATTAAACGCCTTGCTGGCTATTCAAAAGTGGCGGTCAAGGATTTTCCGGTGGTTTTATCAATCGCCAAGACTAACAGTCAAGATGTTATCAGCGTCAGCCAGGGGATTAGCGACTACGTTACTACCGCAATGCGCGCGAAAAATCAACCTAACATTAAAATGATTGAACTCAATATTTCTTGCCCGAATGCCTATGGCGGCGAGGACTTTACTAAGCCAAATGACCTAGAATTACTGCTGATGGCAATTGATTCACTTAATTTAGGCAAGCCGATATTAATCAAAATGCCGGTTAATTTAGATTGGGCTAAAACAAAAGAATTGCTGGATGTAATCGTAGGGCATAATATAGCCGGCGTGACTATCGCCAACCTGGCTAAAGATCGTACGAATGTAAACCTGAAAGACGAGTTACCGACATCTGTGGCCGGCAACCTGAGCGGTAAGCTGACTTGGGATTTAAGTAACGAGTTGATTAGACATAGCTACTTGGATTATGGTAAAAAACTAACCATTATTGGTGTAGGTGGGATTTTTTCAGCTGACGATGCTTATACGAAAATTCGATTGGGCGCCAGTTTAGTTGAGCTTATCACTGGTATGATTTTTGAAGGACCACAATTGCCATCGCAAATTGTCGACGGTCTTAAAAAGCTGTTAAAAGCCGACGGGTTCGATCATATTAGTCAAGCTATTGGTATTGATGCTGGCAAAACTAATCTTTAAAAAGCGGTACGAATCAATGCAAAATGTGACGAATGTCTGTATAATAAAAAGATATGCAGGAAAAGATAAAGAAGTTTTTTGAAGAGTTCGCTACTGAGGATTATCACAAAGGCGACATTATAATTTTTGCCAACATGAATCTTAAGTCGGTTTATTATATTGAATCTGGAACCGTAGTTGAATATGACATTGCCGCGCGCGGCACACGGGCAATCCTAAATACCTTTAAGCCAGGCGCATTTTTTCCAATGTCGAATGCTATCAATGCGGTTGATACGCCATATTTTTTTGAAGCCAGCGGGCCCGTGCGAGTTAGAAAAGCTCCGGCCGGTCGTGTAATTGAATTTATAAAAAATAACCCAGACGTTACGTATGACTTATTGCAGAGAACTTATCGTGGAACTGACGGGGTGTTGGAACGGCTATCAGAGATTATGCAAGGCGATGCCGAAAGTCGAGTTTTACGAGAGATTGATATTGTTAAAAAGCGTTTTGGATTTGAATTAGTGAATGGTGGTGCTCATCAGTTACTTAAAAAGATTCCCGAAATGGAACTGGCCGAACGTACGGGCCTAGCTCGCGAAACGGTTAGCCGGGCAATTAAAAAGCTGAAAGCTTCCGGCAAGCTAAGGGTCCAGAAGGGCCATTTTGTAATCGGTCAATCTGAGTAAATTTATTTAATATCCAATATTTGACCGTTAGTAGTATGATTGTATTAGATGACATACGATGAGATTGTTCGAATTATTGCCGATGGAGCGTTGGCACCAGTTATTTTAATCGGCGCTTACATGTTAGTTTTTAAAATTCCAAAAGGACAGCGCTTTCGGGCCTACTGTCGGATATTACTGGCCGGTCTGACGGCTTATTTGCTGGCTAAATTAGCGGCAACTGTTTATCAACCAGATATAGCTCGACCTTTTGAACTGCTTGGTCAACATGCCGGTGCGTTGTTTTTAAACAATCCAGGCTTTCCATCTGATCACACTTTGTTTGCAACGGCCATAACCTGTGCTGTTTGGTTTGAGACAAGGAATAGGCCAATTAGCTTGTTGCTGGCGGTTTTGGTTATACTTATTTCAGTCGGTCGCGTCTTGGCGCTAGTACATACACCGGTGGATGTTATATTCGGCATTATCTTTGGCCTGCTTGGGTCGCTTTGGTACATAAACTCAAAGCCGATTGTTTATAAAAGTACGTCATCTTTGCACGAATAACAATTAGCGTATATACTATAAGAATTACTGAGGTAAGGGAGATAGTATGGCAAAAGTTATTGTGGACGATAGTCAAACTCGCGAAGTAAGTCAACATTATGTTTGGTGGCATTTAGCCCTGATTGGCGCTGCCTTGGGACTTATTTATTGGATTCTTACTTATCTGGTTAGCCATTTTATTATTGATCAATTGTTTTGCGGCAACTCGGCTAACGCCATAACTTGCTCAAACTCGATCGGTATATCGGGTAATATTGCCGATATATTAGTCGCCGCGATTGGACTGGTCGTTATGGTTAGAATGAGGATCTTTCGGCCGATTATTATTGCGGCTGCCAGTGCAATTTTGCTGTGGGGTCTAGCTGGCTGGATGGAAGGATTGTGGTTTTTGGAGTCGATTGGCTGGTCTATCTTGTTGTTCACTCTATGCTACCTGATGTTCTCATGGGTTGGCCGTTATGCCCGTTCAACGCCAGTCCTAATTGCCACATTAATTATACTGGTTATTGGCCGCATAGTGCTTGCGCTATAAGTGTTATAATTGTGATATGAATGAGGTAATTTTATTGTTAATACTAGCGGCTGTCTTGGTTGGCTTCGCCGTCGTGCTTTATATTGTTAACCAGCGAATGCGTGAGTTAAAGGCGGGGAGTGCGGTTGAGCTGCTAAAATCGGACGTTACGGAGTTGACTCGGGGTATTAGTAGTCTGCAACAGGCGATGGGCGACAAGTTGGAGCGCAACAATATGACAATGCAAACTTCGATGCAAAAGCAGCTAAGCGAGAGTGCTAAATTAGTCGCCGATGTAACTCAGCG
>DAIOXF010000038.1:0-821 GCA_036758105.1 Candidatus Saccharimonadota bacterium
AGGTTGTAGATCCGAGCCGTCTTTTGAAGGATTGTTTATGATAGTGTATTTTTCAGGATGAGCCCTAACATAATCGGCTTCAACACTTGTACCTAGTGGATAGTTTGGATCGACACCACTCGCCTTCATGACGGTTGAAACGAAACCACCACAATCTGTCCAGTCGGTTGTCGGGTTGTACTGCTGCTTAGCAGTTTGATATGTGTCGCGGGCGTTAGACTTGCCCGTCGTACCATTTGCCACAGGTGATGTAAGTGCAAGATTCAGTGCTGTTGCAACAATATTGCCTGCAACCGCACCGTTGCCTGTCACATTACAGCCACTTGTTGTAGCTACTGATGCTGTTATTGACGTTGGGGCTAGGCTACTATAAAAACCATATATTTTAATAGCTGCTGGTATGCGTTTTGAGTTTAAAGCCGCCGGGTCGTTAGCGGGTGCCATCATTGGTGCCTCAAATATCATCATCCAAGCTCTTGTGGAGGCTGCGATATCAACCCCATCTTTAAATGGCGTCGAATCTAACCTAGATTTATAAGACGAGTTATATTCTTTGAATAAAAATTCAATTTGCATCGCAACGTCAGATGCAGGAACGCCTTTTTGCTTGGCGAAGTTTTCAAGATTTGTGCGTCTACCAAATGACCATTGGACTAGCCCATAGCCAATATCATTACCAACCTCATGACGATCACTGATAAATGACGATTCGGCATACATATTACCCATCACAGCCGAAGCTTGTCCGGCGTTCATGCCGCCGTTGATTAATAACTGGAATATTTGTTTTAAGGTTGGATTGTCGGTTAAAGGTACACTTG
>DAIOXF010000038.1:831-5001 GCA_036758105.1 Candidatus Saccharimonadota bacterium
CCTGACGAACCAGGGCTGCGTGCTCAACGACTCTCCCAACTGGGCGAAGACGACCGTCGCCGGGATGCTGTCGATGAACAAGCCGATGAGGCGTCAGGGTTATAAAATAAGATATCGTTTGAACTATAGAATTGCTGGTCATAAGCAAACACCCGGCTGGTTATCAGACCGGTATTCGCGGCAATGGCGACGGCCAACACTATAAATGTAACTAGTTTTTTCATCATCGCCCGGTGCATCCTGGGTTCGCCTTTGCTGTTAATGCCTGAAGGTCGGGAGTTTGACCGGCGCTCATCGCTATGAATATATCTTGCGGGCAGATATGTGCGTCGTTGAACGACATATCGATATGAAGGTGCGGTCCGGTTGTTTTGCACCCCACACCATCTAGGCTGAGAATTTGCTGCCCGGCGCTCACTTGTTGACCAACGCTGAATTTTGGATCGATACCGTGCCCGTAGGCGACCTTGAGTGTGCCACCGGCTACGTTTGATGAGATGATCATGCCATCACCCTGCCCACAGAGACTCACTTTTTCGACGGTACCGGCAAACATTGAGTAAATTGGGGTTCCCTTTGGCGTGGTGCTAATATCGGCAGCCACACCTTTGGCATATGGACTAGTGAAAGTACCACTAGCCAAAGTGTGCGGCCCTAGCCAATCGGCTTTGTTTTGGTCAAAAAAGTGCTTATCGAGCGGCCACTTGATATCTGTTAAGCTGTTTGTTGTGCTACTTGCCGCGAAGTTACTCGGGGTTGTATCGCCGTCCATCGTATCGTTAATTGATTTATCCATCGTGTATACTCTAAAATTACTTAACATATCTGAATTTTCCGTACATCTTAGCCCAACCTTCCATTCGTAGTCATCGTCAGCAATCGAAGACGAGGTTTCGCCTAAGGGGTCAACCCTATTTGCGCAATTATCTAGGTATCTTTGGTAGTCTGATCCAGAGATAGCGTCCCCAGTACTTGAATCAATATTATGGTTATTAACCATGTAGTCAATAACCTTATTGCTATCGGCATTAAGCTCATTATTACTCATGACAAAGGATGGATTACAAAATGCATCCGCGCTAATTCCGATACTTGTTAAGCTTTGATCCTGGCATTTGTTGTCGTATAGATTTGCTTTCGCCTCTGCCGCCGTAATATCGGACGCCGCCGAGGCTGGGTTTAATAAACTAGCAAATGACCTAGGGATAAGAGACGTAAAGTTATTCATATAAGACAGCATAGAGGCGTTTTTACCAGTGATTAATCCCGTATTTCTGATGAACATGCCTAGGAATGAATATTGATTTTGGATATCAAGCGGGGTATTTCTGGCATCGTACCGTGCAATTGCGTCGTTTTGATTTTTAATAGCCGCCGTGTCCATAGCATATGCTTGGATATCAGCTTTTGATCCAGCCTTTAGCCCATAAGTAGCAGACTCCGCACCGGTTATACTTGCAGTGCCAGTGTAAAGTGCATTTCCGACGGGTGGTCCGACAGTTGTTTCATCGAGCACTGGTATTTCACTACTGTTAACGATAATTTTAACCACTTCCCCTATTCCATATCCAAGCGTCGCGCCCATAATGGCGACAGTTGCAACCGTTTTAACCGCACATACACCACCTGCTATTAAAGGACCTAGACCAGTCTCAACTGATGCCACGGCAGCTACTATTTCAGCACCACAACCGGCTGCCACGGCTAGCGCCGGACTGTTGGCTACTTTACAGACAGTGCGAGCGGATGATATAGCCACTGTTCCGTTTCCTATTAGAAAACTAGTCATGCTAGTTAAAACGCCAGCCAGGGTGTTAGTTGGCCCCATAGAGTACGCCTGATCTCGCGTCGAGAGTGTTCCGGGGTTGTCTTGATAGGCACTCATCTGATAGCCGATTGAATCTGTTGCAGATTTGCCGTAATAGACATTTGGAGTACCGTCGGCGTTAGTTTTGTTTGTTTCGTAGTCTGTTAATTGACGACCCGCCTGCTCAACTACGGCTGGTTCTGGGTTGTCCCCCGCTTTAATTTTATCTGCAAGATTCAGAAACAGCATAGCAAAGGCGGCAAAAGCGGCAATTTTTTTAGCTTTCTCGGCAAAAGTAATAGTCTTTGCTGTATCGTACAGGGCGCAAGCACCACCGACAATGGTAGTTATTTTACCACCAGCCTTAGCCTGAGCACTGTCTATAGTTTCGAGCACTGGCTTTAAAGGTCCAGAACGAGCCCGCTCTTCAGGGGGGAGTTTTAAGGCAGGGTCGGTCGCTGCGGTTTCGCCTTGAAGACCAAGGGTTTTACGTAGCGATGATACGGCTTTATCTTTCGTTTCACCGGTCCATTTAGATAATTTGTCTATACCTAATTTGGTCTTTATCGCATTTCCGAACCTACTATTTAACAGATACGCTGTTCTTGAATTAAAAATTTTATTAAAGGCAGATGCGCGAACGGGGTCATTTAAGGCTTGCCTAAAATCAGCGCCATTTGTTACAACATGTCCATCCGGAAATGTTAAGGTTTTAATGACATATCTTCCACCGAACTTTTTATCACCAAACTCCACCTTAAAATCGTTAGTTGGAGATTCAAAATTTAACTTCATAGTCTCGTTGATAGTGCCAAACTTACATTTAATACCACATACACCATCGGCCGATTCGTTGAATGCATTACTTACGCTACTAACCTTTCTAGCAAGCATTAAGGTAGTGCGGGTACTAAGTGCCGGGCCAGCATCGTTTTGCGAATTAAATAGAGTTTCTTTGATTTGTACGACAATTAGTGCTGGTATTGTTGACAGACTTGTAATACCTATAAGGGCAGCAACGATTGTGACGATAATTCCAGCAGCGGGGCCTTTTTTCTTTAAAAACTCCATTTTATTAAAACCATTACCGGTCGATGGGCTAGTCCCGACTGGGCCGCTGTTTTGTCCAGTGACATTATTCGCCCACTCACTATCAGGATTTTCTTCGGCATTGGGCACAGAATTGTTAGCATTATCATCGAAACCGGGGACACTTTCGGCATCATCGATCTCTTTAAACCTCTGATCATAGTAGGCTTTGTCAGTATTAAGTTTTGTATCTGTGTCTTCGTCTTCTATGACCGCCATAACTACCCTACATTATACCTTAAAAATGAACCTAATTTACTATGTCGCTAGCTAAGAATCCGCCGCTTTTTGTGTATTGTCTTGTGGATTGGTGGTGATTAGCTGCTGCTCGGTTTGGCTGGCGATAATTTGAATATGAACGTGATTTTGACCGGCAAAGAACAAACCTTGGCCGACTGGGAAGTTAGCGAGCCGCTTCTTTTCCTCGTCAGTTAGTTTAAAGACATCAGCTAGAACATCAACGGCGCTGGATGACTGTTTAAGCAACAGCTGCATCGAACTGTTGGCCACAATAGCACGGCCCATTTTGCTACCCATAAAGTCTTCAACGTCCTGAGTGATGGTGGTTAATCCCAAGTAATACTTACGCGCACGTTTTGCTAGGCTGAATAAGAAGTTGGCCGAATCGTCGTATTTCATTAATTGCCAAGCCTCATCAACAATTAGCATTCGTTTCTTTTTGTCGGTTCGGGTAATGTTCCAAATATGCGACAAGACGATATACATCGCAACTGGTCGCAGCTCGTCTTCAAGATCGCGAATATTAAAGACGACCATCGGGTTATTAATATCTATATTGGACTGCTGGCTAAAAATACCGGCAAATGTACCTGTGGTGTATTTGCGTAGACGCTGAGCAAGTTGTGGCCCACTGCCGCCCATATGCAGTAACGTATCGTACAGGTCGGAAATTGTTGGCGGTGTTGAGTTGTGAGTTAGCGGATCGCTAGTAATACCAGCCCGGGCATAGGTATCAATTAAAGCTTGATCAAGATCGGCTTCCTCAGCTGGCGTAAGGGCTGACATTGGCACACCAGCGGCCGTTACCTGGGTACCACCTAGCATTAAGCGCAACAAACCATGTAGTGTTACTAGGTTGGCACGCAGGGCGTCCTCGGCCTCATCGCTATCAATGACGCGCGGTAAGTCGAATGGATTAATGCGGGTGTCAGAGTTAAGGCTTAGCCTAATGTAGCTACCGCCGACGGCATCTGATAGCTTTTGGTATTCATTTTCAGGGTCGATAATAATAACTTCACTACCGGTCATCATAC
>DAIOXF010000039.1:0-4970 GCA_036758105.1 Candidatus Saccharimonadota bacterium
GGCTAGTGGTGCATGTACGCTGGCGCCGGGTTTTTCTTCTAGTGCATCATCACTCACTTCACAGCCATCAAACCTTGATGGAGCTGGTACCAACACTGGCTGGCTTGTAAGTGTTGCAACTCCTGGTGAGCTACGCCTAAGCAAGTCAGGTGCCACGGTGGCGCCAACTGGTGCTCAAACAGTCAGCTTTTCTGGTGTTGTAAACCCAAGCGCAACAAACTCGACATTTTTCCTACGCATGACTACATACTCTGATGCTTTATGGACAACTTCGATTGATACTGGTACGGTCGCCGCTTCAACAGCCGGACAAATAACAGTGACGGCAAGTGTTGATGAAACACTCACCTTTACGCTTGCCACTGCAACCGTTGCGCTAGGTGCGCTTTCAACCGCTGCCACCGGAACGGGAACGTCGGCAATGACCGTCTCGACCAACGCAGCGACTGGCTATTCATTGACGTACAGCGGTACGACATTAACGTCGGGGACGAGCACGATTACAGCCCTCACTTCACCAACGGCCTCTGCCGTGAATGGTAAGCAATTTGGTCTTAATTTGATGAGTAATACGACCCCAGCAATCGGTACGGCAGTATCTGGTTCTGGTACGGGTACGCCTTCGACAGGTTATAACACGACTAACTTGTTCAAGTTCAACACGGGCGATACGATTGCCTCTGCAACAGTACCAACAAACAGCAATACTTACACTGCAAGCTACATAGCTAACATTAGCGGCTCAACTGCAGCTGGCGCTTATTCAACGGTCCTGACTTACACTGCGACGGCTAACTTCTAGGTAATTATGCAAAGACTAAGTAGAACCATCGTTTTTGTAACTGGTATTGTGATACTGAGTGTCTTCTCAGTTACACGTGTTGGTGCGCAATCGGTCGGCTCTGACGCGGCGCAAGGATTGCAGATTAGTCCGGCACTTGTCGAACTGAACGCAGCTCGGGGTAAAACCTATACCGTGACACTGCATGTCACAAACGTGACGGCGTCAGATTTGTCGTATAGCACATCTACCGATGACTTTAATGCGGCCGATGAGACTGGTACGCCACATATATTGCTTGATAGTACGCTACCGGCCACAGTGTCGATACGAAACTGGATTGCGGCAGTGCCTTCATTTACGTTAAAAGCGGGGAAGTCACAAGTTATTAATGCGCAGGTCACAATTCCAACCGATGCTGAGCCAGGCGGACACTACGGTGTGTTACGTTTTTCTGGTACCACCCCAGAACTAAAAGATACTGGTGTTGGTCTATCGGCCAGTGCTGGTGTCCTGATGCTTATTCGTGTCGACGGCGTAATTACCGAGAAGGCGAGTCTGGCCTCATTTACTAGCGAATCAAATGGAAAACAGAGCTCATTCTTTGAAAACGGTCCTTTGACCTTTGTGACGCGTATTCAGAATGTGGGTAATATTCACGTTAAGCCGGTCGGTAGTATTGAACTGCGCGATATGTTCGGCGGGCTCATCACGACCATGCCAGTTAATGCTGATAAATCGAATGTTTTACCAAGTAGTATTCGTCGTTTTGAGGCGACCTACGCTAATAAGTGGCTATTTGGGCGCTATACGGCTAACTTGACACTTGGGTATGGCACGACCGGACAGGCAGTCACAAACACGATTAGTTTTTGGGTGATTCCGTACAAACTGATACTAGTTGGTCTCTTTATTCTGGCAACGGTCATCTTTATTCTTTCTCGAATGGTAAAAGTGTATAATAGACGCATAATCGCGAAATCAAAAAATGAAAACACCACAAAAAACAAAAAGCCTGCCACCAAAAAAGGCTAAACGGCGCGCTAAGGCACTCCTAGCTAGTGCTAAACTTGCGTATGTCAAAACACCGGTTATCCGTCACTTGCGATTGATAGAACCAAAACACACCGGTAAGCTAATTAGTCATCGACACACTTCACACGTTGGCTTGATGCTGATACTGGTCACGGTCGGTATTTTTATGTATGCCAGTCAAGGTGTTTCCTGGGCTACTAGGTTCGTTAGCGGTGGTTCGGTGACAGTCGGAACGGTTGTTCCGGGTCCGCCACCTACAATCGGTGCGGTAATTAGTTCGCCAGTTAACGGTACGACAGTAAGCAGCATATCGGCCATTCAAGTAGCTGGTACCTGCGCCAGTAATAGCTTTGTCGTGCTTTATGATAATAAATCGCTGACTGGATCGACAAGCTGTACGGGTAATGGAAATTTTAGCCTAACAATACAGCTAGTAGACGGCGATAACTCATTAACGGCTCTAAATTTCGACAATCTCAATCAAGCCGGACCGATAACATCGTCCGTGTTGGTCAAGGTTAAGGTCGCTCAGGCCAGTATTACGACAAACGCGTCGCCGACAACATCAACACCAGCAAAAGTAGGGGTGCCGATGCCAAAATTACCAACTAACCCGTCAATTATAGATGGCGTAACAACCGATATGTCGACTTGTGCGGATTATGTGCCACCAACTTATTTGAAAACTGGCGGCGAGCCTCACGTTGAATTTGTTTGCGTTCCTAGACTGATTGACCCACTATCTAGTAAGGAGGTTGGATTACTAGTTTGGGGTGGAGAGCCGCCCTATGCAATTTACTTGGCTTGGGGTGTTGCCGATAAAAGTTCGATTATTAGTATGCCGTCTCCGGGTTACAAAACTGTTAATGTCAAATATGACGTGGCTGGATTCTTTAATGTTGCCGCCAAGATGGTTGATAGTAAAGCACGGTCTACTGTTGCTAGCACTAGTATTCAGGTTAACGGCGCTCCAGCTACGCAGAATACTGCAACAACCGTCGGCAATAGTTTAAAAACCTCTATAACTGATTCAACGGTACCTCTTTATATTTTAGCCGTGGCCATAACGCTTGGCTTCTGGGGTGGTGATGTCTTTGATCGTTATTATGGCGCGAGGTCGCCACAACACAGACGCCGTAAGCTTAACTAGTGCTGGTTGTCGCTAGCTTATGTACTCGATAATTTTCGATATTAGTGTTTGAGTGATGGCTTCCTTGTCTTTGTCGGCGTCAAATTCAATCAGCAGACCCTGATCTTGATATGTTTTTAGGACTGGCATAGTTTTATCTTTAAATTCATTCAATCGAATTTCTAGTTTTTCTTCAGTATCATCGTGCCGATTGCCGCGATCACTGAGTAGCTGGGCCTGGCGCCAACGAAATCTTACAGTATCCTCATCAATATTAAGGTTGATGGCGATTTTGATTGGATGTCCAGCGATGGCGGTTGCCTCGATTACGCTCGTCTCTTCGCCACTCCAACGGCCAACCGAACTAAGGATTAACGGTTTATCAGCTAGGCTATGGTGGGAAAGGTGGGGTAGTACGATTTTAATATACTCATCACTTGGTATAAGCAATCCGGAGCGCATAATTGCTTTGATGTTGTCGGGTATCGTATCAGAGCGCATAATTTCACCACCGCCTAGCAGTGACCCGCCTAGTAATTCTGCTAGTATCCGTCCTTGGGTGTCTTTTCCGGCAAATGGTCGGCCAAAAATATTAATTGAACCTGTACCGAGCCATTTTTTTATTGCAATTATTTCGTCTGATTCCTGCATTAATCAATTATAGCAAAATTGAAAAGTGGTATCTCTAGCACTCACTTGATAAGAGTGCCAAACTGGGTTAAAATGAGTTTATGACGGAGCGTCAAATTCAAATTCTAGCAGCGATTATCGAGCAACATGCCGAAATTGCAGCGCCGATTGGTAGCGTTATGCTGGCCAAGCTTTTTGGTGTGTCCAGTGCGACCATCCGTAGTGAAATGGTGCGCCTGGAAGAAATGGGTTTTATTGCTCAGCCTCACACCAGTGCTGGTCGTATACCAACCGATGCTGGCTACCGTTTTTACGTTAATACCCTAAATGAGGCGACTCTTAAAGACCAGCAACCAATGCTAATGGATCGCAGTGCGAGAGCGATCGATACACGGGTTAATAATCAATCAAATCGGGCCGATCGCGCCATTCGTAGTGCGGTTGATAGCCTTGTCGAGCTGACCCACAACCTGGGGTTGGCGACCATTGGTGATGAACTTTATTTAAGTGGTATCGGCAATCTGTTTTCGCAGCCGGAATTTGCCGAGGGCGGCCACGCGCAAGCGGTTGCAAGGCTGCTCGACAATCTTGAGCCATGGCTACGCGAGGCGGCACCGAACGAACCACTTAACGTTTTTATCGGTAGCGAGAATCCAATCGGGAAGGGTAGCGGTGCTAGCCTGATAATTAGTCGTTTTCGTTCGCCTTACAGCGACAATAGTTACATTGGTGTGTTGGGATCGACTCGTCAAAGTTACGCTAAGGTGATGCGCTTAGTGCGTCACGCCGGTGCGATGTTAGAGGAAGTACTTTAGGGGTAATATATGGCAGAGAAAGCAAAGAAGACTAAAAAAGAACTCGAATTTGAGGTAAAGCTTGATGAGCTAACCATGGATTTGCAACGAACGCGCGCCGACTTTGAAAACTTCCGAAAGCGCGTTGAAATCGACAAGTCGGCCGCTCGTGAAGCTGGACGGTCCAGTGCGATTTTGAAGCTACTTCCAGTAATCGATAATATCGAGCGTGCCATTGCCTATGTTCCTGCCGACATTCAGGGTAATACCTGGGTCAAGGGTGTGGCTGGACTAGTTAAAAACCTTGAAAAATCGCTTGAAAGTCTTGGAGTTAAGCGTATTAACGCGGCACCGGGCAATCCATTTAATCCTGATCTACACGACGCTATTCAATTTGATGAAGAGGCCGAGGGTGAACATGAAGTCATCGCCGAAGAGTTGCAAGCTGGCTATACACTAGCTGGTCGGCCAATTCGCCATGCCATGGTCAAGGTAACGCGTCAGTAGTACATAAAACCCTAAGAGGCATGGTATTATTAGTAAAGATATCATGACAGCAAAATCATTAATATTTATAGTTAACCCAGGTAGCGCAAGTCGT
>DAIOXF010000040.1:0-4885 GCA_036758105.1 Candidatus Saccharimonadota bacterium
GCCAATCAAAAAACCAACAATCGGGTTAATCAAACCGTCAACAATCTGCTTAACTGATGCGCCAGCGGCCGTACCTACCGCTAGGCCTACCGCTAGGCCAATCACGCCCTGCTCCCGGACAAAATCCATAAACGCCATCAGATGCGTTCTGCCAGCACTTGCAATTTCAGTTCCATGCAGCTTTGCGACCGCCAACTCCTTCATCAAAAGAGCTTTTTCAGCTCGAGACAATTTCGAGACGGCTGTTTCTTTGTTATTTTTCTTTACTTCTGCCATATAAACTCCTTAGTTACATCCTAGTTGGAACTTCAATTCCCAGCAGCCCTAAACCATTCTCAAGTACAAAACTTACTTTCTTTAAGAGTTCAAGGCGCGCCCATTTTTGATCGGGCTCAGACTCATTAATTCGGGTTGTTTCGTAATAGCGGTTCAAATCGCGGGCCAGCTCATACAGATAGCTGGCTACCTTATGCGGTTCCAGATCACGCGCCGCCAGCTTCACAACTTCAGGATAATCCAGCAGTCGGATGATAATCGCCTTTTCGGCTTCATAGTCATAGTCGGACGGGCTAGTTGTAAGGTTTTGATTGTCCTGTAAAATTTTATTCACACGTACGGTCGCATATTGAATGTATGGGCCACTAAAGCCACTGAGGGCAAAAATTGAGTCCCAGTCGAATAAAATATTAGTCCGGCGATCGGCTGCAAAGTCACTAAATTTAATCGCACCAAGAGCGATTTTTTTAACATCCTCGTCGCTAACTTCACGGCCGGCGGTCAGTTGCTTAGCTCGTGCTTCGGCCTGGTCAAGCAGCTCATCCATTAAAATAACACCCTTGCGGCTGCTCATTTTTTCGCGCGTACCGTCGTCGTTTTTTTGGTCGATCGTGCCAAACCACAGATGATAAAGTTCGGTTGTAATACCTAGCTTTTTCGCCATGGCAAACAGTTGTGTAAAATAAAATTGTTGTTCAGCACCGACGCAATAAATCACTTTGTTGGGATGCCAGTTGGCTTCGCGGTACAAAATTGTCGCCAGGTCAGTCGTGGCGTAAAGCGCCGCCCCGTTACTTTTTTGAACCAAAAGCGGCACTTCAAAACCATAGTCATCAAGTAGCACAATAATCGAATTATCGTCATTTTTAATGGCCACTTTGCTATCTAGTAATTTCTGAACCGCCTCTTTGCCCTGAGGCGCGAAAAAGGCTTCGCCCAACTCATAATCAGTCGATATTTTCAGCCGAGCCATCACATTGTGAATGTGCTCCAGTGAAATCTTATTAAACCTGGCGCTATAATCTTTTGCCTGCTGGTCGCCATTCTCTAGCTTGATTAGCCACTGCTGCGCCTCATCGGCTAGCTCAGTCTCACCAGACTCTTTTTCCTCTTTTAAGACTTTTTTGGTTTCGATATAAACGCGTCCAAGTTCGTACACACCGTCTTTTTGAAGGGCTTCTTCGCTACTGAATCGTAAAAATCCCGTCACCCAAATACCAAACGGCGCACCGTAATCGCCCAAGTGATTATCGGTAATTACCTTCCAGCCCGTCACCTCCATCAAGCGCTTGACCGCCCAGCCCTGATTGCCCGGTCGCAGGTGACCAACACTGTATGGTTTAGCTATATTTGGGCTTGGATACTCGACAACTACGGTCTTGCCTGCACCGCTGTCGCTTGACCCATAATCGTCGTTCCATGCCGACTGTAGCGAGCTTTCTAAAGACTTGGCAGATACACGCACGTTTATAAAGCCAGGTCCAGCGACCTCGACCATAGAGAAACCGTCAGTTTTTCGCAGCTCATCGGCTATTTTTTCAGCAATATCTCGTGGACTCGTGCCAAGTTGGCTAGCGAGCTCAAGAGCAATATTGGTCGCATAGTCACCGAATGCTGGGTTGGGCCGCGTCAAATGTACCGCAGCGTCTACGGAAAATAAATTATTAACTATTTGAGAAATTTTGGAGTCCATTAAGTTAAATTATACCAGTCATCCCCTAAAACTGGTATTACTGGCAACCAAGCCCGAAGTACGACACGAGATATTTAGTCAAGAATCACGTATAATTACTGGTGAATGCAATATTTTTACTCAGATCATCCGACTATGCAGGCTGCTAGCGCCCTAGCTACTAGCATCACCACTAAGCTAAAACATGGCAAGCGGGTATTGTTGTTACTGTCAGGTGGTTCTGGCATTGATGTCGCCATTAAAACCCAAGGATTGCTGAGTGCAGACCTAGATCTAACAAACCTATACGTCAGCCTAACCGACGAGCGCTTCGGCGACCTTAATCACGCCGACGAGAACTGGAGCCAGCTCATAGCTGCCGGCCTTAGCTTACCAGGCGCACATCTATACCGTCCCCTACTCGGACAAGATATCGCAACAACGACTCAGCTTTTCAATAACTGGCTCGGCGAACAATTTAGCGCCGCTGATTATAAAGTTGGTATCTTTGGCATGGGCACCGATAGCCACACCGCCGGTATCAAACCGGGTTCCGAGCCGGATGACATGCAAGCTTATGCCTACTCTTTTAAAGCAGACGATTTCGAACGTATTACAATCAGCACTCTGGCGATAAAAAGATTAGACGAAGCTGTAATTCAGGCATCTGGTAGCGGCAAGTTAGATACAATTAAGCAGCTGTTAGATGGCGTATACCCTGTTGATATTCGGCCAGCTCAAATCCTTAAATCTGTTAAATTATCTAGTTTATATACCGACCAAAAAATAGAGGAGACGAAGTAATGAAAATAGCAATCACAGGGCTAGGTCGCATGGGCGGACAAATTACCCAAAAACTAGTCGAAAACGGCCATGAAGTTATCGCCCACAACCGAAGTCACGAACCAATCGACGAAGCAGCCTCTCACGGGGCAATCGCGGCCTACAGCCAACAAGATGTAATTAATAGCTTCGCAGGTGCACCCGTCGTACTTTGGATTATGCTGCCAGCTGAGATTATCGATGCCCAACTCGATAGCTGGCTCGCTGTCCTGCCGGCCGGAAGTATCGTCATTGATGGCGGCAATAGCGACTTTCGAGGTGATACAGCACGCGCCGACAGGGCGAAAGCTAAGAACGTCGCCATGCTAGATATCGGCACCAGTGGCGGCGTCTGGGGTATCGCCAATGGATTTTCGATGATGGTCGGTGGCAATGAGGCGGCCTATCAAACAGTCAAGCCAGCTCTCGATACATTATCGCAACCAAACGGCGGCCATCGCTACTTTGGCGCAAGCGGCAGTGGCCATTACGTCAAGATGGTCCATAACGCAATTGAATATGGCATGATGGAATCCCTTGCTGAAGGCTATCGAATGCTTAAAGAGGGGCCGTATCATGATATTAATCTGGCAGCGGCCGGCGATGTCTGGCAACAAAGTAGTGTTGTTACGTCTTGGCTAAACGATCTAACACGTCAAGTTCTGCATGAAAATCCCGAACTTAACGATATTAGCGGTGTCGTAGCCGAATCAGGCGAAGCCAGATGGACGCTTGAAACCGCCAGGCAATTTAATATCGCCTTACCTGCAATTCAGTCCGCATTTGACGTCCGACTCGCCTCCCAAAATGGCACGACCAACTTTGCTACCAAATTACTGGCGGCCATGCGTAATAAATTCGGCGGCCACAACATCAACGGCCAACAATAAAGTATCTAGTCTTTGTCTTTTATTGCCTGCATAAACCCAACAAACAACGGATGTGCAGCAAAGGGACGCGATTTAAACTCAGGATGCGCCTGTGTCGCTACGAAATAGCGTGATTTTGGTGATTCGACAAATTCCACCAATGTCCCGTCAGGTGAAGTGCCGCTGACGACTAGGCCGCCTTTTTCAATCTCCTTGATAAATTTTTTGTTCACCTCGTAACGATGTCGGTGGCGCTCAATAACGCTGTCTTTACCATATAGTTTTGCAACCACTGATCCAGATCGCAATTTAGCCGGATAATCACCCAGGCGTAATGTACCACCAGTCGACTCCTTACCGGCCTGTCCGTCCATCAAATAAATAACATCCTCCTTAGCGTCGAGTTGAAACTCAGTACTGTTGGCCGACTTCAAACCAGCCCGCCTGGCCGCGGCAATTACGGCTACCTGCAGCCCAAGGCACAACCCCAAGTAAGGCTTGTTGTGAGACAATGCATAATCGGCAGCCGCTATCTTGCCCTCGATACCACGTGGTCCAAAACCGCCAGGTACCAATAGTCCATCGACGCTGTCAAAGTCGACGGGTTGCGCCAACTCAGCGTTAATCCATTTGATTTTTAAGCCGACACCAACCTGCCAAGCGGCGGCTTTTAGCGCCTCTAAAACAGAGATATACGTGTCTTCATTGTCCATATACTTCGCCACCAACCCAACCGTTATATTCTTAGCATAGGCGGCCGATTGGCTCGCAATAATTTCGGACCATTTTGATAAATCGGCTTCGGTCTTATTGCCCGTAAAACGAACCAATACGTCATAAATCCCACTCTTGGCAATCGTTAGCGGCACACGATAGACCGTGTCGACATTCGGCAGTAGGACAACTGAATCGCGCGCGACACCACTAAACTGACTAATTTTATCGCCAACAGATTCAGGGGCTGGATCATCAGTTCGGACTCCAACGCAATCTGGCACAATACCAAATCCGCGCAAATCATTTAGGGCGTTCTGGGCCGGTTTTGTCTTAAATTCTTTGCTAGTGCCAATAAATGGCACATATACAACATGAACATAAAGACAATTTTCACGACCAACGCGTCCAGCAAACTCACGAATAGCCTCGATAAAGCTTAGGCCCTCATAGTCGCCAACTGTTCCACCAATCTCAACCATGTGAACGTCACTGTCACCAGCTGCCGCTTGAATCGCATCCTGAATTGCAC
>DAIOXF010000041.1:0-4852 GCA_036758105.1 Candidatus Saccharimonadota bacterium
ATGTTATAACAAGAAGTTTACGGAATGTTATAACATCTTGCGTTGGACCGATGGGATCACCATATATAGACTTTTTTGTATCTTCTATGGCTCGATTTTAGTTGGCTGATCGACCCCAGTCTGTAGCCTTCCTATCCTATATATTTTTTCATATCGTTTGTACATAGCAAATAAACTTAATGGCCAGACTGTATTCGTCCCTTCAATATGTGTCGAGTGGAGCATCATAAAATCATTATTCTGTTGTTCGCCGGTGTATATCGCAACGTGCTTAATCGGAGAGTCTCGCCAGTTTAATAAATAACCTTCATCATCGTAGGTTGGTTCAAAATCCTCGATACTTTGGTGTGGATTTGCGTAACCAAACCAAACTAAATCACCTTGTTGCATGAGGTCGGGTGATTCAACAGTTTTAAAATAGTCATAGTCGGTCGCCATTTCGTAGCAATGAAGGTTTGTTGGAAGTTTTTGATCAAAAAGTTCCCTTAGCGCCAGATGGGCTAGTGTTACACAGTTAATGCCTTTTTGTCTTGCTTCGGCTTCACTAGATACCTTATTCGGACCTTGGCCAAAACTATATACGAATTCACGGTCAATATAGTGTTTTAGGCTATCTATCATTATTTCCGCCTAATCCTTGATTCCATTCCACTCCATCTAGAAAAGGTGCGAAGATGTCTTCGTCTGGTTCGATGCGCAGCTCATCTAGCTCTGATGCAAGGGGATTGCGATCTTGAAACTTAACAAAATTTACATCCTCGATAAGGCAAAGAGGCGTCTGTTCGCTACCTTCGCCCATTGCCACGACCGCTCCGCTGGCGAGACCACCGGCCACATTAGATATACTGACCGTAAAGGGCCTTCCGAACAAATCTGGTTGACCAACATAATTATTGAGTGCCACGAAGCCACTATGGGCAATTGCAATGCCGATTGTTCCACGACGAAGCGGCGAACAAGTACTGTCTGTGATAATAATGCCGATATTTTTGAGTCCGTAGTGCTTTTTTAGCTGTTCACGAATAGTGTTGGCCGATTCCTGAGGATTTTTTGGCCATAGTACGTAGTAGCCGTCACCATTTGATTCATCAATTCCCGCTGAGGGTATAAGGGTGTTTTTGGTGATTGTAAAGTGAAAGCCATAGGTACCGATGGCATTTGTAAACTGGTCTGATTCTTGCTTGACGAGACTTTCTTTATCGTATAGAGCCATCGACTTTACTCTGTTTTCGCAAAGTGAAACAACTTTAGAGGTGATTGCAAGGATACTATCCTCTTTTAGCTCTGTAACACTATTTGTTATTAGCTCGATTAGCGTGCCGTTATTTGGCAAAACCTTAGGTGTTTTAATGGGTGTGACAATCATGTAAATTCTTTCCTTTACTTAGGTTATATAAAAAACTACCCCGGCGAGAGGTAGTTAAACAATTGAAATAAATGCTAACTAGCCTCGCCGGAAGGTGAGAATGTCTCAATGAAGCCAGACCATGTACAAAGATGCTTGTTATGAACCATAATCTATATACGATACAACATTATCTTATTGAGTGTCAACTAAAAATACCGGCCTGTATCTGTTCTTGAGCTTTCATCGCCAATACCTCAACCTTTAGTAATAATTGCAATATTGTGCGCGTACCGTAAACGGTATGATTTGCCTTGAAAGAAGTCAAGGATAGCTCTTTCGACGCCAGGTAGGGTTTCGCGGTGATAGTCATCAACAGTGATGATGCCATCCTTGTTTAAGCGTGGCCATACCAGTTGTAGACTGGTTAAAATTGATTCATAAAAGTCACCGTCCAAAAAGGCGAAGGCGATTTGATCTGGCAAATTAGCATCGGTTAGCTTGTTAAACCAAGCTTTGTGAGTGATTGGTGGTTCCAGATGGGAGCGACGAAATTGTTCAAGAAATTGCTTTTTACTGACAGCCAACTCGCCTGCCTTAAAATCAACACCGGCGGCGCTGCTATCTTGAGTTGATTTGGGCGGTAAACCCTCAAACGAATCGTAAACATGAAATGGCCGATTATCCTTGTGCTCGTTTAGGACGCGTCGAATAAATAAACTAGTTGTGCCAATATAGCAGCCAAGCTCGACAATCGTCCCTGCTGTTCCTTTATCAAGAACGCTTTCAAGTTCCTTTAAAACAACCTCCAGGGCGGGCTTGCTAATCTGGTCAGAGATAATTGGATACAAATTAATATTCACTAAAAAGGATTATAACCTATTTCGACAGATAGAAGATGGTACAATAAACAGTTATGAGTATTATTTTTAAACGCACCAAAATACTGGCGACGCTCGGTCCGCAGACTAGCACCCCAGAAATGATTGAGAAACTGGCCCTAGAAGGCGCCAACGGCTTCCGCCTGAATTTTAGCCACGGTAACTATGAAGAACGTGACGAACAGATTAAGTGGATTCGTCAGGTTAGTCAAAAAATCGACAAGCCAATTGCGATTTTGCAGGATTTGCAAGGTCCAAAGATTCGTTTAGGTACACTGAACGAGAACACAGATGTTAAAAAAAGTGATGAGATTATTTTGGACTATGCGGCCGAACATAGCGGTCTGACTTTTCCGATTCAATATAACCTAGCCGAAAAGGTTAAGGTTGGTGAGCCAATTTACATCTTTGATGGCAAAATTCGTACGACTGTTATTGAGGTTGTGTCTGATACAGCTATTAAACTACGGGTTGAAAATGACGGCACATTAATGAGTAAAAAGGGTATCAATCTGCCAGATACCGATTTTGGTGGCGATATTTTGACACCAAAAGATTTAAGAGATATTGAATATGGCCTGACCAAAGATATTGATTACGTAGCAATCAGCTTTATTCAAAGCGCAGAGGATATTAATAGTTTACGCCAGATTTTAGTAGCCGGTGGTTCGACTGCTCAAATTATTGCCAAAGTTGAGACCAAGGCAGCTATCAAACACGATGTTTTGGAAGAAATTGTACGCGTTAGTGACGGCGTCATGGTAGCACGTGGTGATTTGGCGGTTGAAGCTGGCGCCGAAGTAGTACCGATTGTTCAGCGCCGTATTATTGGTTTGTGCCGCAAATATGGCAAGTTAAGTATCGTCGCCACGCAAATGATGGCCAGTATGGTTGATGCGCCCGAGCCAACTCGCGCCGAGGTTAGCGATGTTGCCAGTGCCGTTATTCAAGGTGCTGATACCGTGATGTTAAGTGACGAGACCGCCAATGGTAAATATCCGCTTGAAACTGTGGCGGCAATGAAAAAGGTTATTTTGTATACGCAGGATCACGCGCCGGTTGAGCCAATCCAAGAGCGAGCGGAAGTTGAAAAGCGACAACAGGAAGCTATCAGTGCGGCGGCCGTATCTTTGGCTGATCAGCTGGGCGTGCCGGCAATTATTGCCGAGACTAAATCAGGTGCCACGGCGGCCAATATCGCATCACATCGCCCTAATTTGCCAATTATTAGTGTCACCAGTGAGCCGCGTTCGGCCCAACAGCTAGCGCTCAGCTATGCTAACCGGAGTTACGTCCGACCAGATTCAGCCGAAAGTGGACTAGAGCTAGCGACGGAGCTTAAATCCCAGGGTTATTTTGGCAATGGTGAAACCAGTGTCATTATCGTTAGTGGCCAGCAGCCGGGAATTGTCGGCGCAACGGATACTATCAAGGTTCGTATTTTAAGCTAAAACGCGCATTCTAAGCGTTATCGTGATAAAATATTAGCAGATAAATAGGGGTGGGAATGAGCTTTTTTAAACTGACGATTCGCGACGTGCCACTTGACCATCAAACCGTGCTTGTGCGGGTTGACTACAATGTGCCACTGGCACCCGACGGTTCGATTGGTGATGATTTTAGGATCAAGGCTAGCCTGCCAACTCTTAACTACCTACTCCAGCGTGGCTGTAAACTAGTTTTAATTAGTCACTTGGGTCGTCCTGATGGCAAAGACAAAAAACTAAGCCTAGAACCAGTTGCTCAACGACTGGCGCAACTTTTAAAGCGTGATATTCGATTTGTTAATGAAACTATCGGCGATAGAGCTTACCAAGCCGTTAAAAGGGCGCCCGGTTCTAGTATTACAATGCTCGAGAATCTCCGATTTTACGCCGAGGAAGAGGCTGATGATCAAGAATTTGCCAAAAAGATTGCTTGGGCTAGTGGCGCGCGTTATTTCGTTCAGGATGGCTTTGGCGTTGTCCATCGGGCTCATGCTAGCACGCATGCCATCACCTTTTTCCTACCGAGCGTTGCCGGTCTGCTTCTAGAGCGCGAATACAGTACTATCACTAGCGCTATGGAGTCGCCAAAACGGCCGCTAGCGGCAGTGATTGGTGGTGCTAAAGTTAGTGATAAAATCCCAATTATCGAGCGATTTGTCGATAAGGCCGACAAGCTGATTATTGGTGGCGCAATTGCCAATACTTTTTTGGCGCATAATGGCGTCAATGTTGGAGCGAGTAAAGTTGAAGTTGACCAATATCAGGTGATTGACCAGATATATGCCGCCGCGCGCCAAAAGGTTGGTGGAAACGTCGATGATTTTATAATTTTGCCATCTGACTTTGCTGTCGCCAAACAAGTATCAGCCGATGCAGAACGTAAGGTGATAGGCTTAGACTCGGTCCAACCCGACGACTTGGCGCTAGATATTGGTGACAAATCAATTGTAAAGATGATTGACGAACTAAAATCAGCTGGTACGGTCGTCTGGAACGGTACACTTGGTTATGCCGAAATTCCGGCTTTTGCCCATGGATCAGCTAGGTTGGCATTGGCGCTTGCTACACAAACTGATACGACCTCGATTATTGGCGGTGGCGATACGGCTGATTTTGCCCTGAAATGGGATAGTAATGGT
>DAIOXF010000042.1:0-4850 GCA_036758105.1 Candidatus Saccharimonadota bacterium
CTGGTAGTCTCGGTAACGGCTCAAACACCAACAGCTCGGTCCCAGTGGCCGTCACTAGCACCGGCGTCCTGAGCGGTAAGACGCTGGTCGCTATCACGAACGGTAACTCCCCCTGCGTTCTCGATTCCCTTGGTAAGGCCTATTGTTGGGGATATAACCCAGGGTATGGTACGCTCGGTGACGGCTCAACCACCGACAGCTGGGTCCCAGTGGCCGTCACTAGTACCGGCGTCCTGAGCGGCAAGACACTGATCGCTATTGCGGGCGGTGATTTCAATACCTGCGCCATCGATTCCCTTGGCAAAGCTTATTGCTGGGGAGCCGGTGTCGATGGCGAACTCGGTAACGGCTCAAACACCAACAGCTTGGTCCCAGTGGCCGTCACTAGCACCGGCGTCTTGAGCGGTAAGACGCTGGTCGCTATCTCGTTTGCGGGCTCTCACGCCTGCGCCCTCGATTCCCTTGGCAAGGCTTATTGCTGGGGATCGAACAACTTTGGCGAACTCGGTAACGGCTCAACCACCACCAGCTGGGTCCCAGTGGCCGTCACTAGCACCGGCGTCCTGAGCGGTAAGACGCTGGTCGGCGTGGGGGGCAGCGGATACCCCCACACCTGCGCCCTCGATTCCCTTGGCAAGGCTTATTGCTGGGGCGAAGGCAACAATAGCGCGCTCGGTAACGGCTCAACCACCAGCAGCTCGGTCCCAGTGGCCGTCACTAGCACCGGCGTCTTGAGCGGTAAGACACTGATCGCTATTGCGGCAGGCGGAACCTACTCCAACACCTGCGCCATCGATTCCCTTGGCATGGCTTATTGCTGGGGCATGGGGTCCTACTATGGTATGCTCGGTAACGGCTCAAACACCGACAGCTCGGTCCCAGTGGCCGTCACTAGCACCGGCGTCTTGAGCGGTAAGACGCTATCATCTGTTTCGGTTGGCCACTCTTTCGTCTTTGTCGTCGCTTCCGACGGTACAGCCTACTGTTGGGGATATAACGGCCAGGGCGAATTCGGCAATAACACCCTCACTAGCAGTTCAGTTCCCGTTGCCGCAGGTCTGTCGCCCTAGCCTAAATCACCTCAATCATAACTTTAATAAACACCGTAAGGTAAAAACTATGAAACTGAACAAAAAGAAACTCATATATATAACTGTCGCAATATTATTAGTCATCTCTGCTTCAATTGGAACGGTTTTTGTACTAAAAGGGTTCCAAAAGAGCAATAGCGTCCAAGTTATAACTATAAATACAAAGGAACAGGCTGATATACTAAAAGCACAGGCGCTACAGGCAGCCAAAGCAAACGAGACCGCCAAAGCAAAACAATTATTGCAAGAAGCTCGACAAATCTACATCAAAACGAACGATCTGGTCGGAGTGGCAGGAACTGACGCGCAGTTGTATTTGATCGACCATCCAAGATATCCAGCCAAATAACAATACAACTTAATTACTATGGGTAGTTTTGCTTATGCTTACTACAATGAGAACAATAGTAAAACCACAAGCTGTTTTACTATTGTTAAATTATTAGTTGTAATTGCCATTATCGGCATACCCGACTAGACTACTCTACGATAGCCAAAATACTGTCTGCAAGATATTTAGCTCATTTGATCCAGCCAAAAAAACATCCGGGTACGGACTGGTTTGCGCAGACAAAAAGTTATTTGTCACAGAACGCGACACCATACAAACATTACTGACGCTGTACACACAGACAGGTAGGGCTACTGATTTTAAAATATTGTGCGCACGACCTATACCGAGGGCAACAAGACACTTAACTTGCTTTCTATCAACCCTCAAGATAAATCCAAAGCGCCATACACGCTCATCTTTGCATCGATTGATGGCAAGTGGCCATATATTGGCAGTCGGGTTACGCCATCAATTGACGTAAAAGACAGTTTTCAGCTTTCAGACACCCTTAAGACTGCGGTTAATAATCCTAAATACGATGGCTTTTTTGGCAAAATACATCTACTAGATCTAGCTTGTTCTGATACGCCGATACGCGAACTTGGTCGCCTGGCGCCAGCCGGAGGTAGAATCAGCGTCAAACTGATAGATCGTACCGTTATTAACTTCGCTTATCAGGATAAACGCCGGATTGTAAGGTGACAAGGTTTTGTAAAACAAAATGTCATCTTCACTGATATGCGATCGACCCGGAAAGACATTCCTAAACTTGGCCGAACCAACCTCAGTGAAGTAATGCGGTCGACCCTTTGGCGGTAGGTAAGTATCAGCCTTCAGCCCCATGCGCGAAACAATCTTTTTAACGTCGCCAAGTAGCAGCTTAGATTCACCGGTAATATACAAATAAAGCTGTTTTTTAGATGTAAGAAACAGCGTCGCCTCGGCTGTATGACTAACCGGCACCTTAAAAACAATCGCCTGTCGTATGTCGGCATCAATACCAAACTTATCTTTAATACTGCGCTCTAGCGCCAATTCTGCGTACATCTTATCACTCATAACTATCATTGTATCACTTGTCAAATATCTTAAAGCTCGACGCTGTCCAATCAATCAACTACAATATATATTAATGGACTTTGAGAGACGCTACGAAAACCTCAACAAGGCGCAAAAACTTGCAGTTGATACCATCTACGGCCCGGTGATGGTAATTGCCGGCCCCGGTACCGGTAAAACCGAGCTTTTAAGCGTCCGAACAGCTAATATTTTGCGCCAGACCGATACGCTGCCCGAAAATATCCTGTGTTTAACCTTTACAGATAGTGGCGCTAACGCCATGCGCGAACGCTTAACTGGTATTGTTGGCAAAGATGCCTACAAAGTGGCAATTCATACTTTTCACAGCTTTGGTAGCGAAATTATCAATCAATATGGCGAATTTTTTTACGAGGGCGCTCACTTTCGACCAGCCGACGAACTCAGCCGCTACGAAGTGATTAAGAATATCTTTGAAGACCTTGGTCATAATAACGTTCTTAACAAAAAGATGAACGGCGACTTTACATATCTGTCAGACAGTTTAACGGTCATATCAGAACTTAAAAAGAGCGGTCTAACCAGTGACGAGCTGCTGATGATACTTGACGCCAACGACAGTACCATTGAAAAGACCGAACAAGTTTTAGGGCCAATCTTTGCCGATAAAATTAGTAAATCAACCGCCGACAGGCTTGCTACAAACATTGAAATCATCCAGGCATCCAGCGTTGACGTGACACTACCAACAATCGTTCACCTCGCCGAAGTTATTGCCGATTCATTGTCGGGAGCAGTTGAAGAAGCGATCAGTCAAAATTCAACTAAACCAGTCACAGCCTGGCGTAATGAGTGGTTTAAGAAGAATGAAGATGGCAAATTTGTCCTTAAATCACAGGAACGTCAAAAAAAGTTGCGTGCCATAAGCTCAATTTACGAACAATACCTGGCCCGAATGAGTGAGGCCGAGCTGTTTGATTTTGACGACATGATCCTGCGCGTGGTTCATGCGATTGAGATTTTTGATGAGCTACGCTTTAACTTGCAGGAAAGATACCAATACATCATGGTGGACGAATTCCAGGATACCAACATGGCACAAATGCGTATTTTACATAATTTAATGGATAGCCAGATTTCTGGCGATATGCCAAACATTTTGGTAGTGGGTGATGACGACCAGGCAATTTATAGTTTTCAAGGCGCCGATATTAACAACATTACCGACTTTCGCACGACCTATCCAAAAGTAAAAATTATAAGTTTGAAAGAAAACTATCGTTCCGGCGACCATATCCTGACACATGCCCGGTCGTTAATTACCCAGGGTAACGACCGCCTAGAGGATCAGATACCAGAGCTTGATAAAAGCCTAATCGCCATGTCTAAAAAGGGCGAAGGGGTCGTCGAGTTACTTGAGGCCGCCACAATTGCCGACGAACGCCATTGGCTAATTGAGCAGATTAAAAGTAGTATTAAACCATCAGTCAACCTCAGTGAAATTGCCGTTTTAACACGCACTCACCGTGAAATCGAAGCTCTGCTGCCATACTTTGCGAATGCCGATATACCGATTCAATATGAACGACGCGACAACGTCCTAGATATGGCACCAATTATTTTGGTCGAGCAATTATCACGAGTTTTAATTGGCATATTGCTTGGCAAACATGTCGAAGTTAATGCAATGCTGCCCGAACTTTTGTCGCACCCAACCTGGAATATAAAGCCCTCGTCACTTTGGCAGTTGAGCCTAAAGTCATACCAAAACCGCACGTTCTGGCTGGACGAGATGAGCAATATGAAAGATTTCTTGCATCTGCGCGACTGGCTAATTACGACCGCTCTATCGATTCCGCATCGACCACTTGAAATCATTATGGATGAATTGATTGGCAAGTTGGACTCACCGGTTAGTGATGACGAACAAGACGACAGTGACCCAGAAGCAGCCAAAAACACCAAAAAGTTCCATAGCCCAATTTATGAATATTATTTTTCAGATAAAAACCTCGATCAACATTCCGATGACTATACTCGCTATCTACAAGCGCTAAAATCAATCCGCACCAGCCTGCGCGATTATCGTCCACTCGAAACACCGACGCTTCTAACTTTTATCGAATTCATAAACCTGCATCAAAGTATCGGCAGCGGTATTACTAGTGTCACCGGAATATCGACTCAGGCAAACGCCGTCCAACTTATGACCGCCCACAAATCAAAGGGCTTGGAGTTTGATGACGTCTATATTGTCAATGCCGTCGACAACGTCTGGGGTGAACGAGCTAGAGGATATAACCGCCTAATTAGCTACCCCGAGAACCTACCTCTAGCACCTGCTGGCGACTCTGCCGACGAGCGCTTACGTTTGTTTTATGTTGCCG
>DAIOXF010000043.1:0-4849 GCA_036758105.1 Candidatus Saccharimonadota bacterium
CCCTTTATGAGATAGATAAAATAAGTCGCCGCTTTGCTGATGGCAGCGGTATGCCAAAGGGAGTAAAGCCGCACTACAATGTTAGTCCAGCGCAGTCTGTACCGGTGATTGTTAGTCGTGACGGTGTCAATCAAATCGAAATTATGAAGTGGGGCTTTATTCCAGCCGGCGCTAAGGATACGACAGCTGTTTTTCGCTATAAGTCGTATAATGCCCGATCAGAAGGTATTTTTGACAAGCCAACCTGGTCAAAAGTGATTCGCGATCAGCGATGTTTAATTCCGGCTAACGGTTTTTATGAATGGAAGACTTCCCCGCTTGGCAAGAATCCTTTTTATATCCACCCGACCGATATATCACTATTCGCTTTTGCGGGTGTTTACAGCAGCTGGACGGACCCTGAAGGTACAAATTGGGGTATGTGCTCGATTGTTACAACTAACTCTGGCAGCGAGTCTGATATGATGCCAAGTCGCCTGCCAGTTATTCTGCATCCTGATGACGAGGCAGACTGGCTTAATCCAGCGATTGGCGATATTAACTCTCTTTATCGGATTATGCGACCGCTTGATCCTGACATGTTAACGATTATTCGCGTTAGTGATGATGTCAATTCGACTAAGGTTGACAAGCCTTACTTAATTGAGCGACTTGAGCGCTAGGTATTGTATTAGTTACATATTTATGCTATAATAATAGAGATACATTCAGTATCGCACCTACAAACATTAGGCTGTATATATGCATCCCGTAAAGCGTCTGCGCAAGCAGCAAGGCTTGAAAATCAGTGATCTCGTCGAGCTCACTCACCTTCACCGCAACACGATTATTGCAATCGAGAACGGTTCAAGCATTTACAAGACCCATCAGAAGGTCGCGAAACTGCTAGCCAAAGCTCTTGGTTGTGAGGTCTCGGACATCTTCGTGCCAGCCGAGCTGTCTAACGCGGGAAGACCACCATTGACAGGTGGTAGCTACAATATCCGCGTGACCACAGAGAGGACGGTCGTGGAGTATGATGTATGCCCCAAGCATTTCATTATCCTGCCTGCCAGTGGGATTTGCGACGAATGTTCGTAAACACCCCCGGAGTTGAGCTTAAAGAGCCCCTTCGGGGGTTTTCTTTATCTAAAAATAGTTGCGTAGGCTGGTTTATTCGCGTTTGCGTTTGTGACCAGGCAGCCAGCCACGATGCGCATGGTGGCGACCAGGGCTGTCGTTGCGATAAGATGTGCCAAGCTTGGCCATGAAACTTGGCCCTAAATGTGTGTGTAGCTTTGACAAATTTATCAATGCTTGACGAGTGTCGGAATCTAATTGGGCAATCGAAACGACGCCGTCAGTTAATGCTTGAACTTGCTGTTTTATTTGAGCCAGCGGTATGCTGGGGATTCGTTTGACGTAGAATTTATTTAGCGTACGTCGTTCGCGCTCTAGTTGTTCGTAAGCCCAGATTGCATAACCATCTTGAAAACTACGTTGATTGGCTTTGTTGTTTTCGGCAATTGGCGAACCTAGACCTTCTAGGATTTTTTTATTGTATCTAACCTGCTGCCTAGTAACTAACATGCCAAGCCTTGGATCATAAACCGTTCGGCCACGTTTAACGAGGAATCGCTGCGGATCGAGTTCGTTTAGCCAGTTTGGATTGCAGACTGTAATCGACTGTAAAAGATGCAAAGTTTGAAAGGCGCCACCACTAACTGGCACCTGCAGATCAAACGGAATGCCAGTAACCAACTTGGGATTACGTACAACTGTACTGGATGACACTTCACGGACAGCATTGGTGTCAATGTGTGTCGCATTGCCGCCATCATCAACTACCCACAGCTGGTCGATTTGCCCAGCGACGATACAGCGAAGTAGATCGGACTGCTCGACGGTAGTAATCGGGGTTAGAGCGCGTTCGCTCATGTCAATATCACCAAGGTCGTTATTAAGTCGCTCCATTACCTCGCGGGCTTTACTGACATTTTTGCCGATGATACCTAGGTCTTCGTATGACTCTTCGGGAATGGTTTTTAGCGCTAAAAAGACATCGTATTGAGCTAGTGGATCAGATTGATGCTGTTTGGTGTACTTATGCCAGCCGGTATAGCGCGGACCGCCCTTGACGATGCCGCCAACTTCTTGAATACCAATAATGGCAGCCAATTTAGATTGCACGGCTGGGCTAAATGATTTCGCCTCAACTAGCATCCGTCCAAAGTTTGATTCGACCGGATACTTCTCCATTTGGTGGCCAATTTTAGTAACCTGACCGGTTTTAATTAGGGCACCTAAGGTGATTAGTTTTTGTTTGGCACGTTTAATTGCCCTGGCGCTTGGGTCGTGATAAAAATCAAGCTTTTCAATATCAATATCGGCGCTAGCTAGCCTTAGCGTCAAGCGGTCGATGTGCTTTCGGAGTATTTCAGGTGTCGGATATTCAGGGCGTTCTTTAAAATCCAGGCAAGGCATGGTGTCATATGGCGACAAGATATACTCACCGGGTTTTGTCCGTCCAGCTCGACCGGCGCGTTGCAGGCAGTCCGCCTGTGAAATTTGAGCTATAAACAAACCTTCAACACCGTTACGAACTTCGCTGCGACGCTCTAGGCCGCTATCAATCACCACGTCAATATCATCAATCGTAATGCTGGTTTGCGCGATGTTGGTCGATAAGATCACTTTTCCCGTTGAATAGTTTTCGAAAACTCTTTGTTGAGCGGACAATTCAAGCTGTGAATGCAGTGGCAAAACTGGAATACCAGCAGCCTTCGCTTTTTGGGCAATGGCGCCGGCGACGTCCTCAATTTCAGCCTTACCGGGCAAAAACACCAGCATATTACTGACGGTGGTTTCGATTTGGTTAATTATTTCGCTGACGACATCAGTACCACGACGAGATTTAACCTCAAAACTTCGTCCTGGAATGTTGATAATAGCCTTTGTTCCAAAGAATTCGGCCAGGCTTCCGGTTTCAATCGTGGCACTCATAATAACGACTCTAAAATGCGCATCTTCAGCGCAGCGCTTTTTTGCCCAAGCAATTAAGACCTCAATATTCTCGTTCCATTCATGAACTTCATCAAGTACCAATATTTGGTTGGCGCCAACACCGGCGCCGGTTACTTCACGTACCAGCTGTAGACCGTCGGTACAATAAAGAATTTGGGTATCTGGGCTGTCGTCTCTTTCGTGAGCGGTCCGATAACCGATGATTAAATTATTGGTCGACTTGGTTCTGGCTTGCCACTCTTCGCGCACCCGATAAGTCAAATTTCGGGCGGCAAGAATGCGCGGCTGTGTGACAATAACTTTTGTGTAGCCATGATCGGCTAGGTACTGCGGAATCTGGGTACTTTTGCCTGCCCCTGTTTCGGCGGTGATGATTGTTACTTGATTGTTATCAACGGCTTTTAGAATGGCCGACCTGTAGTCATAGACCGGCAAATCGGTAATAAAGCCCTCACGTGTAATATCCATAGCTTTATTGTAGCCTACTCTTCAATTAGGTTGGCTGATTCGAACGCCAAGAGTGGTACGAGATATTGACTGCCCGTCTCGTAGCTTAATAGCACGATTAAAGGTTGGTATCTGAAAATCGCCCCGATTTTAGTATTCGGGGGTTGATTAATAAGCTCGTAAAATGTACAGTCATCGAACTGTCCCATCGGTAGATTCCAGTCTTCTTGTGGTTTAGATTTTTGATCAACATGCATAATTCCTGATTCCGTGACGATCAAAAATTCACTAGCCATTATCTCGATTGTCTGTTTACCATACTCAAGCTTAACGATATCGGCCGTCTGCTGGGCGCATAACCTAAGAATACGTTTCTGTTCGTCGCTACGAGCTAATGAGAAATCTGGGCTTGTTAAGATTCTTCGGGTGCTATCGGCTAGCTCTTTAAAAACTGACTTAATCAGCAAATTCTCTTCATCAGCTGTCATGGTTGCTGTTGTGTTGATTTCGCTTGATGCTCCAGTGGTTGGCGTAAAAAGTATTAAATCTTCTGGTGCGAAATACAAGGTCTCAGGTAAGCTGTCGTTATTTGCGCTATTGAATCGGCAAAGCGCCTTGTAGCTCGGACTATCGCTTTCATACTCAAGATATACCAGCTCAGTACCTACAAAATTCAAATTACTTGCGCTGATAATATCGTTCTTTGGTTTACCATCAGAGTCATAGATTATATTACCTCGATTATTTGCAAAATAGGCGCGGCCAGTAACGTCGACTCTTGAGTCAAAATACTCAGAATCGACGTAGCCGTTTAGGGCCTCTTCAAGATAACTTGAGGTTGCGCGAATTTGCGAATGGCTGATAGATGATCTATTTACAATACCTTCAGCTTCTTTGACGTCAAATAAAAATCCAGGCGACTTAAACCCATTAGGGATATAGTTCATTTTCGGTTCGTCGCTCCACAGATCATTTTCCATTCAAGCTATTTTGTTATACAGCCGATGCAATAGCAAGCTTAACCAGTGTACTTATTGTTCCCACCTGAAGTGTTGGTGGCCAAAATGTCCATACCTAGCGGTTTGCTCGTAAATTGGCCGTTTAAGGTCGAGATAACGGATAATGCCACTGGGTGATAGGTCATATCCTTTGATTACCTCTTTTTTACGGTCGATTATTACACTGGCTTCCAGTGGTTGGCTGTAGCCGATGGCATAGGCCAAATACACATAAACTTCCTTGGCGCCACGCGTCCGAAGGTAATCAATTGCAATCCGACGCGCCATGTAGGCTGCCGAACGATCAACCTTGCTAGGGTCTTTGCCACTAAATGCACCTCCACCAATTGGAATATGTGGGCCGTAATTATCGACAATCAATTTACGACCGGTCAAGCCAG
>DAIOXF010000044.1:0-4685 GCA_036758105.1 Candidatus Saccharimonadota bacterium
TGTGTAGCGTTGGCATGAGCCAGCTAGAGAATGCAACTGGTCATGGCGGTGTTGATACTAGGCTGATTGCTGATATTACGCACAAAGCCCACGATATTATGCGTAAGCTCGGTCTTGACCCGGCCGATACGACCGGTCGCGAACTATACCTGGCGTTAATTAGCTGTGTAAAACGTGGTACTTTCGAGGCACTACTGGCCGACGCCGACTATGTCATGATGTCCTATGATGGCGGACCGGTATCATTTAACCTAATTGACGTAATCGAGAATTCGCACCATGAGCTGAGCTATGACAAAAGAATTGTTAGTCACGGCCAACGCAGTCTAAGAGGCGAAATCGTTCAGCGTTACATAGACCATCCACGTACCAGCGAAGTTGTTGCTCGTGAAATTGCTTCGCACATCGGCTTACTACCCGAGTCTGACAGCTGGTATAACGAAATTGAAGCTAACCACAAGTTGATTGATAGTGGCGGGGCACGCATTTTGACAATTGGTGATATTGTAACCGATGCTTTTATTGCACTGCGTGAAGATCAGGCCGAGGTGACGACAGACGAGCACGGTATGAAGCGACTTAGTATGGAGTTTGGTTCTAAGCCACCTTATGACCACGTCGATATTATCCAGGCGGTTGGTAACAGCGCTAACGCCGCAGTAGCGCTATCTAGATTGGGTCTGAAAGCTGATTTGATGGCATTTTTGGGCGATGACCAAGCGGGTAAAGATTCACTACGCTATCTCACCGAGCAAAAAGTCGGCACCGAATTAGTATCGGTCCAAGCAAATCAAAAGTCCAACTATCACTTTGCCCTTCGCTATGGTGCCGATAGAACGATTCTGATCAAATACGAAGATTACGACTATGTCTGGCGTGAGCCGGTCAATAAGCCAGACTGGATTTATCTAAGTATGATTAGTAAGTCTGCCTGGAAACTGCACGAGGATTTGTTAAAATATCTTGGTGAACATCCCGAAATTAAGTTGGCTTTTCAGCCCGGCACCTTCCATTTTGAATGGGGCACAGAAAAGTTAGCCGAAGTCTACAAGCGTTCCTATATTGTCTTTATGAACCGCGAGGAAGCAGCCCTTGTAACTGGTAAAGGTACGGAATCAGTTAGAGATTTGGTGCTAGCGCTTCACGAATTTGGTCCGCAGATTGTCGTTATAACCGACGGTCCAAATGGAGCGTACATATCGGGCAATTACAAGTTTTTGTCGATGCCAAACTACCCTGATCCAGCGCCACCATTTGATCGGACTGGGGCGGGTGATGCTTTCGCCTCAACAATTGTGGCCGCACTTGCCCTCGGCGAAAGCCTCGAAACGGCTATGAGCTGGGCACCAATCAATTCAATGAGTGTTGTGCAAAAGCTGGGCGCCCAGGCGGGACTGCTAAAAATTGAAGAAATAGAGTCTTATCTGCAAACAGCGCCTGAAGACTATAAGATTAAGGAGTTATAAAAGTGAGATACCAAATTTGCGTTTCGGGGGCTGCATCCGGCAATACAGTACAAGCGGCCCATCAGTTGGCTTTTGACCTAGGCAAGGCGATCGCCTTGCGTGGCAAGACGTTAATGACGGGAGCGACCGTCGGTTTGCCATGGTATGCCGCCAAGGGTGCTTTTAGTGTGGAAGGCAAGCGTGGCATGTCAGTTGGTTTTTCGCCAGCAACTTCATTCAGGGAGCACGTCACTGTCTATAAATTACCGACCGTGGAGTTTGATTACATCAACTTTACCAGCATGGAGTATGTTGGTCGTGATGTTCACCTGGTGCGCAGTAGTGATGCTGTCATTACAGTTGGCGGTCGCATGGGTAGTCTGCACGAATTTGCAACAGCACTGGAGAGTAAGAAAGTTTGTGGCGTACTGCTAGGCAGCGGCGGCTTGGCTGATTATATTCCAACGTTACTAAAAAACATCGAAGCCCCAGGCGCCAACGAAGTTATTTATGATACCGACCCAGATCGATTAGTCGAAAAGGTGATTGCTGCGCTTGATAAAAAATACGCTGGCTTTGAATATTACCCAGACGATCGCCATATTTCCGAAAATCGTTCCGGCCGCGGTTGAGCTCTACCTGACCGGCTTGCCCAGATAGTCTATAATAAGAATTGATGAGTCAACAATTCCGCCTGGAAACACCTTACGAACCGACTGGCGATCAACCGACAGCTATCCGTCAATTAATTGATGGGCTTAATAAAGGTGAGCGCGAACAAACCTTGTTGGGCGTGACCGGTAGTGGTAAGACTTTTACGATGGCGAATATTATCGCCGATCGCCAGGTGCCGACTTTGATTTTAGCGCACAATAAAACTCTGGCAGCTCAGCTTTATAGTGAGTTTAAGGCTTATTTTCCCGATAATGAAGTTCATTATTTTGTCAGTTACTTTGATTACTATCAGCCAGAAGCCTACATGGCCAGTAGTGATACCTATATCGAGAAAGACAGTAAGATTAATGATGAAATCGACCGTCTGCGCCATGCGGCTACGATGGCTCTGCTGACGCGCCGCGATACAATTATTGTCGCCAGTGTTAGCTGTATTTATGGTATTGGCTCACCCGAAGACTATTCGGCAATGTCAATTACTATCAAATTAAATGAGCGTCGCCAGCAGGACAAGTTTATCCGCCTGCTTACCGACATTCAGTATCACCGTAATGACATTGATTTTCATCGTGGCACATTTAGGGTGAAAGGCGACGTCGTTGATGTTTTTCCAGCTGGTAGTGATATTGCCTATCGGGTTGCCTTTTTTGGCGACGTGGTCGAGCGGATTACCCGCATGGATCCGTTAACCGGTGAGATTCTAGCTGAGCCGACCGAAGTTAGTATCTTTCCGAGTAGTCACTATGTCACGCCAAAAGAAAAGCTGGCCGTGGCAATTGAAAACATCAAGAAAGAGTTTGCGCAACGACTGGAGTGGTTCGAGAAGAACGACAAATTGCTTGAGGCGCAGCGTCTGGCGCAACGGACTAAATATGACCTGGAGATGCTTGAAGAAACCGGTTTTGTCAAAGGCATTGAAAACTATAGTCGATACCTTACTAACCGTGAACCGGGTGAGCAACCGGCAACTTTGCTAGATTATTTTCCGGATGACTTTATGCTGATGGTTGATGAAAGCCACATGACTTTGCCCCAAGTTCGCGGTATGTATAATGGGGACCGAGCGCGCAAGGAGGTCTTGGTGGATTATGGTTTTAGGTTGCCCTCTGCCCTTGATAATCGACCGCTGACCTTTGCAGAGTTTGACCGTCATATCAATAAGGTCATTTATGTTTCGGCCACCCCAAGCGACTATGAGTTAGCGCATAGTCCCGAGCCGGCTCAGCAGGTGATTCGTCCAACCGGATTGATTGATCCAGAGATTATCGTCCGACCAACCAAAGGCCAGATTGATGACTTGGTGGCGGAAATACGCGACCGCACGGCCAAAAACCAGCGCGTGCTAGTAACGACGTTAACCAAGCGTATGGCTGAAGACTTGACAACCTATCTGCAAGAAATTGACATCAAAACTGCCTATATTCATAGTGATGTTGACACCTTGGAGCGTAGCGATATATTAAAAGACCTGCGCCTAGGTGTTTATGACGTTTTGGTTGGTATTAACTTACTACGTGAAGGTTTGGACCTACCGGAAGTCAGCTTGGTGGCTATTATGGACGCTGACAAAGAAGGTTTTTTGCGTAGCGCCAACGCCCTGATTCAGACAATCGGACGGGCTGCTCGTCATCTTGAAGGCAAGGTGCTGATGTATGCCGATAATATGACCGATTCGATGAAAAAAGCGATTAGTGAGACAAACCGCCGTCGTACTATTCAGACTGCCTACAACGTCGAGCATAATATTACGCCAGAAAGTATTGCCAAGGGAATTGATGAGGGCCTACGGGCATTGATACCAAAGAAGGCTGACGATTCTAAAAAGCTTAACCTTAATAAGATTCCACGCGATGAATACCCATCACTCGTTAAAGAACTGACGGGTCAGATGGAGTTTGCCAGTGCCAACCTGGAGTTTGAAAAGGCAGCTGAACTACGCGATCTGATAGCCGAAATAAAGCAAAAGATTACCGCGCCAAAACAGAACTAGTCCCTGCTAAAACATAACCGACTTTAACTATTGCAAAAAGTCGACAACTATGCTATTATTTATCTATTGCATTCAATGAATGTCGAGTCTCTTTCGAAGATTTAGCGCCCAGGTGAAAATAAAAATGCGCTTCCACTGAAATATCCCCTCGCTGTTCTGCCTCGCTTATGTGGTGAGCACTACGACTGCAAAACAGCAAACTAAACGAAAGGCCTATTTTTTATGGCATATCAACAACGACGCTTCGGCGGTTCTAGTAATTCACGCCCCGGTGGAAGCCGTGGTGGATCATTTGGCGGTGCGCGCCGAGGTGGTGGTTCACGTGGACCAGCCAAGAAGTATATTCATCCAAGTAAATTTATTAACAAAGCGACCTCAAAGGCCGACGAAATTGTTTATGAATCAAAAAACAAGTTTATCGACTTTCCATTTGGTAACCAACTACGCAGTAATATTGTTAAAAAAGGTTACGAAATCCCAAGTGCGATTCAGGATCAGGCAATTCCTTACATTCTCGATGGTAAGGATGTTATTGGTCTAGCTAACACTGGTACCGGTAAGACGGCTGCCTTTTT
>DAIOXF010000045.1:0-4679 GCA_036758105.1 Candidatus Saccharimonadota bacterium
TCGCGAAACCGCCATGAAGATTTTACGTTCAAAATTAGCCCAGCTGCGCCTGGAGCAACACGCCGCCACTATCAAAGATTTGCAAGCCGGCGAATCGGCTAACTGGGGTAGCCAAATTCGAAATTATGTCCTACATCCATACACACTTGTTAAAGACACCCGTACTAAACATGAAGACCGCGATGCTTCTGGTGTACTTGATGGCAAAATCGATGGCTTTATCAACGCCTATCTTGAGCAATCGGTTACCGCATAGACTGAAAATGTGACTATTATAAGTATTTGCCTATCGGTGCTTATGCTATAATGGCTTAAGAAATGATACTACTAGACAGGGTCACTAAGACATACGGCAAAGATATGGAGCCGGCGATAAATCGCGTCAGCTTGTTTATTGAGCCTCGCGAATTTGTAATTTTAGTTGGCACTAGTGGCGCTGGTAAATCGACGCTTCTAAAGCTTTTGACGCGCGAGGAAAAGCCGACATCTGGCAAAATCGTGGTCGGTGGTATCGACTACGATACTCTAAAAGACAGCCACATTCCGATGCTACGACGCAAGATTGGCGTGGTTTTTCAGGATTTTAAGTTATTGCCACAACGTACCGTTTATGAAAATATCGCTTTTGCGCTTGAAATTGCCGGCATGACCGGCCGCGAGATTCGAAACACCGTGCCGAAGGTGATTGATCTTGTCGGTTTGACTGGTAAAGAAAAACAATTCCCACACCAACTATCGGGCGGGGAGCGTCAGCGTGTGGCGATTGCCCGGGCAGTTGTCCGCCAGCCAAAGATCTTGATTGCCGACGAGCCAACCGGCAACCTTGACCCCAAGCACAGCTGGGATATCGTCAGGCTGCTCGAGAAAATTAACAAATATGGCACGACCGTCCTGCTAACGACGCACAACGTCAATATTGTTAACAAGTTAAAGCGCCGCGTCATTACAATCGAGCACGGTAAAATTACCGGTGATCAGGCGGTGGGGAGTTACAGACAGTGAGCAGGCGAAAATTAGATTCTAAGGCCTTTGCAAAGAAAAAACAGAGTCGCCGCAAGTGGCTGACTTTTGTTCGGATGTGTCGCTATGGCATCAATAATTTCTCGCGAAACGCTTGGCTAACAGTGGCCGCTACGGCAGTTATGACGATTACTTTGCTGATTATTTTTATTGCCGTCGCATCGCGTTCGGTCTTGATTGAAACTGTCGGTCAACTGCGCGACAAGGTTGATATGTCGATTTACCTTAAGACCGACACGCCCGATGACCAGGCTAATGCCATTAAAAGCGAAATTTTGAAGTTATCAACGGTACGAACGGTAAATTATGTCAGCGCCACCCAGGCTCGGGATATTATCGCTCAGCAAAACAAGAGTGACGTTAACTACTTATCTGCGTTGAACGAAGCTACTAATATGAACCCGGGTATTTTGCACGTTAATGTGATCAACATCGACGACACGACTCAGCTGGCTGACTTTGTAAATAACGATAAATTATTAAAGCAGTATATCGATACGTCTCGTAAGCCTTCATTTGCAGGGGAGCGCAAAGCCAGCATTGTCTCAATTGGCCAAGCTATTAACTTTGCTCAATCGGTCGGGGTCATTGCCAGCCTAGTCTTTGTTTCGATATCGTCGTTGATCATCTTTAACACTATTCGCATGGCAATCTTTAATCGTAAAGAAGAGATCCAGATGATGAAGTTAATCGGTGCCGACCAGTCATTTATCCGTGGTCCATTTGTAGTTGAGGCCATCGTTTATGGCTTTATTGCGGCAATTATCGCGACCGCCATCGGCTATGGACTACTATTCGCGTCGTCCGACACACTAGCTAGCTACCAAATTGCGGTCAAGCCAACGATTGACTTTGCAGTGTTTTACAGCGGATTTATCGTGCTTGGCATGATTGCTATCGGGGCAGTTATCGGTGTCATTTCTTCGTTACTAGCAACTCAACGATATTTGAAGATTTAACAGACATGGCTAACATTGACAAAGCTATGTTGCTTATGGTAAAATTGTACACGTTATGAAACTGCGTACCACCACACCAGCTTCGAAGTCTTTATTAACCAGGTCTGTTCTTGTAGTTACGACTATTATCTTTGCTATAGCGGCGCCAATTCAAATTAGTCAGTCGGTATCAGCTGATAAATATGACGATCAGATTAATGCCTTAAATCAACAAAAAGCTGCTTATCAGGCTCAAGCTAACCAACTGAATCAACAAGCCCAGACGCTTCAGGTTGCACTAGCTTCATTGAATGCTCAAATCGCTAGTGTCCAGGCTGAAATTAATTTGAACCAGGTCAAGTACGACCAGTTAGTATCGCAAATTGCTGACACGGAAAAGAAGATTAAAGACAGCCAGGATGCACTCGGTACGACAATAGCTAACCTATATGTTGATTCAAAGGTTTCACCACTCGAAATGGTTGCTAGTAGTAAAAATATTAGCGACTTTTTGGACAAACAAGAGTACCGCAATTCTGTACGAGATCAGCTAACAGCCGCCATTGCTCAGATTAAAGCACTCAAGATTCAGCTAGACCAACAAAAGGTTGACACCCAAAAAATTCTCGATCAACAAACTGCTCAAAAAGCGCAGCTGGCAGCTCAACAGGCTCAACAACAGAACATATTATCCGAGACTAAAGGTCAGGAAGCTGCTTATCAACAATTAGTCAGCAGTATGCAGCAAAAAATGGCTGATGCTGCATCAGCCCAGCGCGCTTATTACCAAAGCTTACTTGGCAGTAGTGGTGGGGCTAGTGCTGGTGTGTACGGTAGTTTCCAGTGGCAAAATCTGTCACCAAGTAATGGTGCCGGTGGATGTAGTGGTGGTTATTCTTATTGCCAGCCTCAAGATTCAGTCGTTGATCCATGGGGACTTTACAACCGAGAATGCGTCAGTTATGTCGCCTGGGCTCTTCAGAATCGTTATAGCAAGTACGTCGGTAACTTTAGTGGTAATGGTAATGCGTATCAGTGGATATGGAGCGCACCTCAGTTTAGTGGCGCTTACCGTGTCGACAGTCCTCAGCCAGGTGATGCCGTGATCTTGCCAGCCAGTGGCAACTTTTCTCCAATCGGACACGCTATGATCGTTGACTCGGTGAGCGACGGCTGGGTCCATGTTAGTCAGTTTAACTTCTACGGTACCGGTCAGTATAGTACTATGGATATCAAGGCAACGGGTGTTGCTTTCCTAAGGTTTCCATCAGCATAATAAGGATAATTAAAACCATAAGTTCTATAGCGCACGCATAGCTTAGTGCGCTATACTTATATAAAGAAAAGACAGTCTCATAGGGGAGAATTAATGACCGATAAGCCACTTAAAGCTCATGTCCAGCCGCACGCTTCAACTGAAGCACCTAAACCTAAACGCGCCAAAACGCTATCATCAAATGCTTGGTTTTTGATACTAGCCGCCACGGTTGTCCTGGGCTTTTTTGGCGGCATGAACAGCAATCGAATTATGAGTTTCATTGGTCCAGTCTTTGGTCAAAAGATTTACGCTGGTGATATTGATTTAAGCTCAGTCGAATCGACTTACCGCGCCTTAAAGGCCAACTATGACGGTAATCTTAACGAAAAGTCATTGATTGAGGGCGCTAACAAGGGCTTGGTCGCTGCTGCTGGCGACGCTTATACGCTTTATATGAACTCGGCTGAAGCAACCACATTTTCTGACGATCTAACCGGCAATATCGGTGGCGGTATTGGCGCCGAGGTTGGACTTCGCAACAACCAGGCTTATATTATTCGTGTTCTAAAGTCTAATCCAGCTGAAAAGGCCGGACTAATGGCGGGGGATATCATCATGGCCGTCAACGACCAGTCGGCTGCTGGCTGGACGGTTGATAAGACGGTAGGGCAAATTAGGGGCAACGTTGGCACAACTGTCAAAGTGACGGTTCTGCGCGGCACTGATACTAAAAACTTTACGATTACACGCGATACAATTACTAACCCAAGTGTCGATTCATCGGTCGTTAATGGCGTTGGCATCTTAACGATTAGTCGTTTTGACAGTGAAACTTCAAGCCTAGCCCGGGCAGCTGCGCAAGACTTTAAGGCTCAGGGCGTTAAAGGTGTCATCTTGGACCTACGTGGTGACGGTGGCGGCTATGTCGACGCCGCACAGGACGTCGCTGGCCTATGGCTAGACGGAAAGGTCGTAGTGACAGAAAAGGCTAATAACGTGGTTGTTAGCCAGCTAAAGTCGGGTAGCAACCCAATCCTAGCCGGTCTACCAACAATTGTCTTGGTTGATTCTGGTACTGCCAGTGCTAGTGAGATTGTCTCGGGTGCTTTGCAAGATTACAAGGTTGCCAAGCTGGTCGGCGAAAAGACCTTCGGCAAAGGTAGTGTTCAGAAGTTAGTCAGCCTACCTGACGGCGCTGAACTAAAGGTCACGATTGCTCGTTGGTACACACCAAGTGGCAAAAATATCACCAAAGAAGGTATTACGCCCGATGTGACTGCTTCAATCACACAGCAAAACATTAACGATGGCGTTGATCCACAAATGGATGCGGCAAAAAAGGCGCTCGGGTTGTAATGCTTGTGCTTTTGGGTGAGATTGTAGTACTATATGGATAATATGGAAACAAAGAAAAAACTTCTTCTTGTCGAAGATGACGTCGCGCTATCATCGGTGTATAAATC
>DAIOXF010000046.1:0-4571 GCA_036758105.1 Candidatus Saccharimonadota bacterium
AGTCTCACCTTCTCTATATATGTCAGTTCTCAAATAGTTATCATCAATAGCATGAACGTTAATGTTTGCACTGCCGCTATATGATGATTTGGGGGCGATACTATCAATTGTGGCTGTTGGAGCAGTATTGTCGACATAAAATGTTCTAAACGCGGTTCCCCAGTTGCTAGAACTATCAAGGAATTGAGCAGAAAAGACGTATCTTCCATCGGGCAAGGTAGTAGGTATGTTGCAAGTCACATTTCGTGACGTACCAAGCAGATTTCCACCAGGCGCTGAGGAACATTCCTTTACAAGATTTGCTGTTCCTGACTCAAAAGCGTTTTTCCAAACACGAATGTAATAGCTGCCCATTCCAACATCATCTGTAGCGGTTACCTGTCCAGTAATAGCTCCGTTGACGTAGGATTCGTTCCCTGGTGTGGGATCGACAAAGTTAACACTTGGGGCTGTATTATCAACAATAATCGTTCTGAATACTTGAGTTACATTGCCGGCCTTATCTTTGCCGGCCATAGTTAGTTGATAAGTTCCATCATTTAACTCGGTGGTATCAATGGCGCAAGTCTTAACACCTTGTGTTGGCCAATCAGTATGGCATTTCCAACCTTCACCGCTACGGCCATCGTTATGAATGCCGATGTCTGTGTTCATAAGCCCATTTGCATCTGTAAAGTTGCCCGCTACAGTAATTGTGCCCTTAACCAGTTGATTTTCACTTGGTGTACTACCAGTAAAGGCAACTGTTGGACCAGTATTGTCCACTGTTACCGGTATTTCTCTAATAGCGCTATTTTGTGGTTGATTTTGACCATTACCACCATCACTGGCGTTAAACGTAAAAGTATAATTACCATCAGGAACGCCCTGCCAAGTTGAAGCCTTAGTATTCCAGGTTACAGTATGTAGCCCCTCAGGAACTCCTGCCCAGTTGCTATCTTTTACAAAGAAATCACGACCAGGAAGAAGAGCCACGACATTAGTCAATAACATATCGTCATTAAAATCAGCCCCAACTTGAACGGTGCCTCCGATAACTGGTAAGTGTGTAATTTCAGAAAGATGATTTGGTAAATTAAAAATATTGTAAGTAGAACCCCATAGTGCGTTATTAGTAATTATTGGATTAGTAATAGTTGGCGGAGTTGTATCTGGAGCTATAAGACTGTCGAATGTTGCAGTTGCCTCACTTAAGTTCGTGTTGGTTGCAGTGTATTCCGTACCATTTTCAGTAACCGTAATGACGGCTGAGTCAGGTTTTTCGCTGTGTAACCAGTTATGGCTACCGGCAATCCAACAGGGTCCACCAGCACAATAGGTGTCGACAAGTGTACCGCTTACTATAAATGGAGTACTGAGTTGACCATTCTGGGGAAATCCTCTAGTCTGCGCATTAATAGCACTCAGCATTGCAGCAGAAGCGGTATTAGATACAATATCTAATCCGTTCTTTTGCAAAGTAACTTTGACCGCGTCAATGCGACTGAAATTGTCAGTCTTGAAGCCTACATTAATAGCCTTGAAACTTAGAGAGGAATCCCATGCGGCAAAATCCTGAGCCGTAACAACTGGAGTTGACTCAAAGTCATACGTCTCACCATTAAAAGTAAAATTATCTACTTCAACGTCATAACTTGGATTATTGCTTCCTACATTCACGCCATACGAATATATAATTGCGCTCGGGAACATAGCCTTGATTTGAGCGAGTGAATAAGTTGGCGCTCCTTGGCTGCCCTGAACTCCACCGTCAATTCCAGCAACCGTTCTGCTCGAATAAAAGCGTCCGTTTGTGACATCCCAGGTTTGCCAAACACCATTTTCAACTGCACCGTTGCCTTCACTAACATATGGCTCGTAAGTTAGTGTTGTGTAGCCAGAAGTGCCATTTAAATATGCTTGAAGTTGGTAAGATGCATTTCCAGCCGAAAAGCTTGCTCTATTCTGTTTGGTCGAATATCCAAGAGCCCCATTAACCGTAGACAAGGCGATTGGTGAAAATCCGCGAACGAATTGCCCCTTCGCTGCCGTCAATGAGTTAGTAGTAATTTTGAGCGCACCGTTTCCTAATGTTCCTGGCGTTGAATCACTTACAAGTCCTACTGTTGCTCCTGAGTTTGTTGAAGCATAAGGTGCGCTAGAACTCCACCCGTTCAAGTTAGTCTCTGTGACGATTGTCGCAGCAGTGTATGCGCTAACTGTTTGCGACAAAATTAGCGGCACAGCCGCACTCATTCCACTAGCCGCCAATATCAAAGAAAGTGTCAATAAATTAACACGTTGATATATCTTACCTACAATAGACCTCATCGAACTTCTCCCTCGTAACCATCCACACCTGGTTGATTAAATGTTATGCACAGATTTTTACAAAACTACAACTTTTGTATTTTTCTTTACTGTAACACCGCATAACCAATGTTACAAGCAGATATTCAGCTATTCAGCCAACTCACAGATGCAGTTTGTATATGTCGTCGTGGTCGAGTCCGTAATAGTGAGCAATCTCGTGCCAGAGCGTGCGTTTAATCTGCTCAAACAACTGCTCGGGAGTGCTAGTAACCGCCAGGATTGGGTTTTTAAAAAGCGTAATTTTGTCTGGCAACACAAAAGTATAACCCGCACCGCGTTTGGTTAGCGGAATGCCTTCATATAGACCCAGTAGTAAGCTGCCCGGCTTCAAGTCGGACTTTTTACGCTGATTCTCATCCGGGTCATCGGCATAGACTATCGCAACGTTATCCAAACCCTTGATATATTTCTGGGGTAGGCCATCCATCGCGGCGCTAATTAAACGGTCAAATTCTTGGTCGGACAGATTCATATACTTATTATAGGTTTATTCGTCAGAAAAGTTGAACCATTCAGGGTCATTATGAATATCGGTGACAACTTTATTCCAAAAATCCTCTAAATTAGCTTCGTCGATATCATCCTTCAAATCAATCTCTTGATGGAGCTGATGATCTTCATTAATCTCATCCTTGTCGGAATCGGGATCAATCGGCTGGAACTGTAGGTAATTTAGTAATGACATAATCTGTTTGTTTTTTAGTTGATTAAGCTAATGATAGCATAATCAGTATGTTATGTCAATACCCTGTTGCGTCCGTCTATTTAGACTTTTTCAAGCGAAACCGTCAGCTCACTACCTTCAACCTTGTTCGTCTCTAGATAGCTATATTTTTCATCGGTCAAAATGGTCGCTAATGTCTCATCACAGATTTCGCGCTGGTGCTTGACGATGGCCGACTTTAACTCGTCGCTCACAGTCACCAGGCTAAGCTTGATACGATCATCGACGTTGAGTCCAGCTGACTTTCGGGCAGCCTGAACATAGCGAATCACTTCACGCATCAGACCCTCTTGCTTTAGCTCAGGCGTAATTGTAAGGTTAAGCGCCAGGTCACCGCCAACAATCACCTTTTTAACATTCAGTTCATCCGTTAGGATATCTTCGAAATCAACGAATTCGCCCAGTCGTGGCACGGTCACGCTAGCTAACGGTTGGCGAACCTTTTGGTGCTCTTTGGCACGAATACTAAGACCGAGATTAACGTATTCTCGAACGGTTTCCATATCGGCAACCACTAGTTCGTTAATGTGGCCGACTTTTGGCCAATCTAGCAGATGAACACTTTCGCCACCAGTTAGTTTTTGGTACAGCTCTTCAGCTAAAAACGGCGTAAATGGCGCGATTGTCATAGCTAACTGAACAAGTACGTAGTGCAGTGTGCGATAGGCATTGCTTTTATCCTTGTCGTCGCCCGACTTCCAAAAACGGCGACGGCTACGACGGACATACCAGTTACTGGCGTCCTCAATAAACGGCAGAATTGGTTTGACAGCACTTGGCAAATCGTAAACGTCCATATATTTTTCGACTTCGGCGGTCAGCTGGTGAACACGACTAACAATCCACTGGTCAAGCGAGTTTTCTAAGCTTTCAGACGGATCACTTAAGTCACCATTAAATTCCCAGCCATCAACTTCGGCGTACATCGTAAAGAAGTCGTACATATTCCAAATCATCGATAGCTTGCGAGCGACGTCACCAACTTCCTTGTCGTGCAATGCAAAATCCTCGCCGTTTAGTAGCGGTGACTCCAACAGCAAAAAACGCAGGCTGTCGGCCGAATACTCATCCATTAAAATATTCGGATCGGTGTAATTGCCCAGGCTTTTGCTCATCTTGCGACCGTCATTACCAGCTAAGTTACCGGTCACAATAACATTTTTAAAAGCGTTATGGCCGAATAGGCCAACATTTATAGCATGGACGTAATAGAACCAGGCGCGGACTTGGCCGACGTATTCAACGACAAAGTCGCCTGGGAAATTTTGCTCAAACTTCTCGACATTTTCAAATGGATAATGAAATTGCGCAAACGGCATACTGCCGCTTTCAAACCAACAGTCTAGGACCTTATCGATACGACTATATTTAATGCCATCGATTTCAAAGGTAATATCATCAACCCATGGGCGGTGATAATCTTCAAGTTCGACGCCACTTAACTCTTTTAGTTCGGCATAGCTGCCAATGACCTTGATATGTTCTTTGCCGTCAT
>DAIOXF010000047.1:0-2487 GCA_036758105.1 Candidatus Saccharimonadota bacterium
CTTGGCTCACATTACTGCCGCTGCTGTTCAGCGATTATGGCCATCCGCTAAGTTTGGCGTTGGTCCGGTCGTTGAGAATGGCTTTTATTACGATATTGATCTGGGAGAGGTTAAAATCTCTGAAGCAAATTTCCCAAAAATCGAGAAGGAAATGCGTGGCATTATAAACTATGGTGATAATTTTGAGCGTTTTGAGATGCCGATTGACCAGGCGATTGATTGGGCTAAGCAGAATGGCCAACCATACAAGGAAGAGCTTCTCAATGATTTGAAGCGCTCCGGTACAACTGTCGCCAAAGATCTCGATATTAATGAGCTTGGGTTAGCCGCAACCGGCGATTCGGCCGTCGAGAACGTTTCGTTTTACAAGAATGGCAACTTTGTTGATTTGTGTCGTGGCCCACACGTTGCTAACACTAAAGATGTCGGTGCCTTTAAGTTGATACGAGTGGCCGGTGCTTATTGGCGCGGTAAAGAGGCAAATCCACAGATGCAACGTCTTTACGGTGTGGCATTTGCTACGCAGGAAGAACTAGACCAATATATGGAGCGCCTAGAACAGGCAAAACTACGTGATCATCGTCGTCTAGGGAAAGAGCTTGATATCTACACGGTTTCACCACTAGTGGGGGCTGGTTTGCCACTGTTTACGCCACGCGGTACGATTTTGCGTGATATTTTTGCGCAGTACTCTAACCAATTACGTCAAGGCTATGGTTTTGAAAAAGTTTGGACGCCACATATCACAAAAACAGATTTATATAAGACGTCAGGTCATTGGGATAAATTTGGTGAAGAGCTGTTTTTGGTTACCAGTCAGGAGACAGATGACAAGATGGCCTTAAAGCCAATGAACTGTCCGCACCACACCCAGATTTACGCCAGTCGTCCGCGTAGCTATCGCGATTTGCCAGTTCGTTTCCTCGAAACAACGACTGATTATCGCGACGAGAAAACGGGCGAGTTAGGCGGTTTGAACCGCGTGCGATCCTTGACTCAGGACGATAGTCACGTATTTTGTCGAAGTGATCAGATCGGTGTCGAGATTAACAATTTGCTAGCTAGCGCCCGCGAACTGTACGGGTCAATTGACATGCCTCTTCGAGTTCGTCTGTCTTATCGTGATGACGGCGATGTATATTTGGGCGACATGGCTTTATGGCAATCCGCCCAAGAGCAACTAAAGGCTGCAGTAGTCGCAAACGAACTGGATTACTTTGAGCAAGACGGTGAAGCAGCCTTTTATGGACCAAAAATTGACTTTATGGCAACAGACGCCATCGGTCGCGAGCACCAAGTTGCGACTGTTCAGCTGGACTTTGTGCAGCCTGGTCGCTTTGGCCTAACTTATACCGACAGCGAAGGCAATTCTCAGACTCCAGTCATGATTCACTGTGCACTACTAGGTTCAATTGAACGCTTTTTAGGTGTTTTGATTGAGCACACGGCTGGTTGGTTCCCGTTTTGGTCAGCTCCCGAGCAGGTTCGGATCCTAACTATCAACGATACTTTATCTGATTACGTCGAAGAGATTAAAGCGGTTCTAAACGGCATAGTACTGATGAAGCCAGTCAAATATAACGAGCTTCGCTATACAGTTGACGATCGTAATGAATCACTTGGTAAAAAAATTCGCGAAGCGACAACCTGGAAAATTCCAGTTCAGCTGATTGTTGGCCAAAAAGATAAAGATGGACGAGAGGTCAGCGTGCGTACCCAGCAGGGTGAAGAGAAGGTTGCGCTTGATCAATTGGCCGAGTACCTCAAAAGGCTCTAGGTGTATATGAAAACGATTGCTATCGATATCGATGACGTCATCGCCGATACGCATAATGCGGTAATAGTCTGGGGTAATGCACGGACCGGTAAAAGCCTTGATGAGGCCGACTATGTAGTTGACGCTGATTATTGGGGATACTATGAAAGGGTATGGGCTGAGCATGATATGTCGCACCTAAGCCTCGATTTATTTATCGATGAACTTGCCGTTGACCAAGCTCACATACCGCTTCTACCTGGTGCACTTTATGCTATATCGGAATTGCGCAAACACTTTCATATCGTCCTTGTCACGTCTCGCAATCCTGCGCTTGAAGCTGCAACGCGCCGCTGGCTGGGTGTTCACATAGGTACCGATATTGATATTTATTTTGCTAAAGCACAAGACCACACCGTGAATAGTCGCACCAAAGGAGAGATATGCAAAGAGCTTGGCGCTTGGCTATTGATTGATGATAGCGTCGAACACGTGCAATCGGCACTCGACTACGGTATTGAGGCGATTTTATTTGGTTCGTATGGTTGGCACTCCTATCTTCCGATGGGCGCGGTAAATAAGCAAAACTGGTCTGATATTTTGGAGTACGTGAATGACATTACCAAGTGAGTTTCGCACTCAAGTTGAAATGTTCATAGCCCAAGTCCCGGCGGGGAAGGTAACGACATACGGTGATCTGGCGGCGCTTGCCGGGCATCCCTATGCAGCCC
>DAIOXF010000047.1:2497-4554 GCA_036758105.1 Candidatus Saccharimonadota bacterium
AGTCGTAGGTGGAATGGCGCATTACGGCAACTCAAGTTTACCCTGGCATCGACTTGTTAATCGTTTCGGCGGACTAGCTTCAGGCTTTCCTGGTGGTAGAGAGGTACAAGCGCAAATTTTAAAACAGGAGGGCATTACCTGTACGAATTATATTGTCGATAATTTCAAGGAGTTGCGATGGCAACCGAGCCTTTAGTTTTACCACTCGTTGTTATTGTCGGTCCGACCGCTAGCGGTAAGACTTCGCTTGCGATTAGCTTAGCCGAAGCCTACGGCGGTGAGATAATATGCGCTGATTCGCGCACTATATATCGCCATATGGACATCGGTACAGCAAAGCCAACGGCAGTAGAACGAGCCAGAGTGCCACACTGGGGAATTGATTTAGTAGATCCAGGAGAGTATTTTTCTGCAGCCGATTTTAAGCAATACGCTTTGCAGAAAATTAACGAAATACGGGCACGTGGACACATTCCGTTTTTGGTTGGTGGCACTGGTCTATATATTGATTCAGTAGTCCTGGATTATAACTTTAGTGCAAAGTCTGATCCGCTTATTAGGGCTAAGTTGGAAGCCCTAAGTTTGGATGAATTATACGAATATTGTCACAAAAACAACATAAAGCTTCCAGAGAATTATAAAAATAAGCGATATGTGATTCGGACGATTGAAAGCCGCGACACTGATATAAATCGTCGATTAACACCTATAGATAACACGTTCGTTGTAGGAATATCAGCGGGCAGAGATGTATTGAAAGAGAGAATATCACAACGTTTTGAACACATGTTTGAGAATGGAGTGGTTCAAGAGACAATAATGTTGGGCAAAAATTATGGCTGGTCAAACGAGTCTATGAAGTCAAACATCTACCCATTAATGCATGATTTTATTGACGGTAAGATTACAATCGATGATGTAAGAAAGGCGATAGTTGTTGCTGACTGGCGGCTTGCAAAACGCCAGCTAACATGGCTCCGTCGCCATAAATTTATTCAATGGTTTGAACTTGATGGTGCTAGAGATTACTTAGTAGCACAACTCGCTATACCGGAATAATCGTGATATTATAGAACACGAAAGTTATCCGGGAGAAAGTAATATGATTGATGCATTATTTGGTTCGAAGACAAGAGTGAAATTGCTCCATCTATTCTTAAATAGTCCTGGACAATCTTTTTATGTTCGCGAAATAACACGCAAGATTGATGAACAAATAAATTCAGTCCGTCGCGAATTATCTAATATGTTAGAAGTTGGTGTCATAACAAGTGATAGTGCTGATAATAAACTGTATTATCAGGTCAATCAGCGTTATGACTACTATGTACCACTAAGGGCGATCTTTGGAGACAATGTCGGTGAAATGGCCAACTCGTCATCACTAGCCTCAGAGCCAACCGATGAGTACAGTATGGCAATAAGGTCAATCCCAGGCCTACGGCTAGCTCTTATTGCCGGTGTGCTGGTCCGCGGTTCGACTAGCGCAGTCGACGTACTACTAGTAGGAAACTTATCTGCACAAAAAGTTCGGGTTGCTATAGGTGTTATTGAAAAAGGTGAAGGTCGAGATATCAACTACAGCGTGCTATCATATGAAGAGTTCTATTATCGATTAAGTGTTCGAGATAGGTTTATTACTGAAATTCTGAACGGCAAATACGTTGTCCTAGCCGACAAAGATAACGCCCTGAGCCAGAAGTAGAGGAGAATGAAAAATGTTTGAAATCGAATATAAAGGTGGCAACACTGTATTAATATCAACGAAGAAGGCTGTTATCGTAGCCGACCCAAAGCTTTCGGTTGTTGGTCTGAAAGACATCGCGATCAAGGACGCAATCGAATTAGCTACCGAATCAAGATTTGCGCTAAATAGTCAGGATGCCAAGCTCCTAATTGAAGGTCCAGGCGAATATGGCGTAGCCGAATTTGATATTCATGGCATCGCCGCTCAGCGTCATTTGGATAGTGCCGACCAGGAAAAGCTTGCGACCATCTACCGAATTGAAGTTGGTGACGTTCGAATCGGCTTGTTAGGTAACGTCTATGAAAGCCTA
>DAIOXF010000048.1:0-4512 GCA_036758105.1 Candidatus Saccharimonadota bacterium
CCCATAGGTTGTATATAGCAAAAGTGCACCCGATTCGTCAGCCACTGATGCGACAGCCAGTCTGGTCGAGTGGCCATCGTAACTTTGCGGTATATAGCGCTCAATTCCATGATTTTGGTCGTAACTTGGAAACTCCGCCACGATTTTTTCAACGGTTTTAAGGTTCGAATGGCTACTCGCATCGCGATCAAGATAATAATCAATCTGATATGAGCTGATTGTAAAGTTATTGGTACTTACGGCATTAACTTTAGGACTAACGCCAACACCCAGCAAAATAACCGATGCAAACGCCGCCATATACACAAGCATTTTTTTCATAATCTAAGTCTAGCACATCAAAGGATGCTTAGATATCGACGCAATGTTGAATTAATTAGAGGGTTGAAGTATCGATAGTATATTGCCCGCCGGATCTTTAAACCAAGCAATATCCGGGCCTTGATTGGCCGCAATACCATGCGCGATTCCCTTATCATCTTGCAACATGTTTTCATTATTGTAATGTTCAAACATTACACCAGCCCGCGATAATTCATCAACCGCTACATTGATATCATTCACGACAAAATTTAGAATCGTAAAACTAGCTGGATGATGGTTGTCTTTAGCATAAATAAATAATGAACCGCCGCCAGGAAGCTCTAAATTCAGCCCCATGCCTTCACCCGTTGGTTCGAGTCCCAAAACTTCAGTATAAAATTGTTTTGCCTTTGCCAAATCGTCAACCGATATTCCACTAAACGCCGCCTGAGCTTTTAACATACACCCCCTTTATTTACACTTTGATGTTTTAGTCCTCCATGTACCTATTTATTATTATACTCCGCTAGATTTGCGTCCGCTATTGCCTCTACCTTCAGTCGAAGTGTACCGCAAACGCTTGTCAAACAAGGCCGAAGCAAGACTAGTAGCTATAAATAAATAACCGAGCTATCGCTCGGTTATTTATTATTTCTTTAGCGACTTGAGCTTTTTCTTCAAAAGGCGCTTTATATCTGCAGAGTGCCATCTCTTGTGTTTGGCCATATTATTTAATCCAATCTTTATTGATTCGTTTTATCATAGCACGTCAGAGGTGTTAAATCTAGAGTAATGCAGGCAATATAGGCGCAGGAATGTCAGCTAAAGCCTTATCCGTTCGCTTGCAACATAAAGCACCTAGCCAGATTCAAGCTCAAGAAGTCATATAAATAGCCAGACAAAAAAGTCTAACTGTTTATATGACTGGCGTTAGTGGGTGTGTTTCAGTAAGAGTATTATTTGCTGTGTAATGTCGCCAATTTCATCATACTTAAATACTGAAGTTGCAATGCCATCATAAAAATCTTTATATTCAACGCCATTTTTTACGACCACGTATACTGGTTTATTTAATGAATATGCCATTCCAGCTTCGATTAAGCGACCACCGCTTGGTGAATCACTGATATCTATCAATAGGGCGTCACATTCAGCTAAGTGCTTAAGGGCAGATGCCCACAATTGCTTTTTATCTTTGAAAAAATTAGGCTGATAATGTTCGACGTCACGAATAAAGTGAAAATCCTCCATTCCAGCATCTCTTACGGCTGCACATAATTTATCTATATCCGCCTTATTTTCGAGTGAGCCCTTAAATCGAGATGTTATATAAACCTTCATATATGTATTATAACAAAAGAAATAAATAGACCCGTATACGACGAGTCTGTTTAAAACATAAGCAATTTGGCTGGGGCGGTGGGTTAGGTACGTTTACAGATAGCTTGAGTACGCTGGTCTGAAACCTTTTCGTTTTCTACGCCACTTGTAGACTCTTGTAGATTTTGTGTTTATGACACAAATTTATCAGACACGTAGTATCAGCATATAATGATAAGTATGGACGCAATAGAGCAAGCCTTCAAAAAAATCCATCGCCAGGATTTTGTACCTGAATCTCTCAAAGATCAGGTTAATATCGATGCGCCATTACCCATAGGTTTTGGTCAGACTAATAGTCAGCCCACTACGGTGCGATTGATGTTGGAGTGGTTAGATGTTCAGCCTGGAGAGAAAGTGTTAGATTTAGGCTCTGGATCTGGGTGGACTACTGCGTTGCTGTCTAACATTATCGGCTCTAAAGGCAGTGTGTTCGCGGTTGAAATAATCCCCGAGTTGGTAAAACTGGGCAGAAATAACTGCAATAATGCAGGCGTCCAAAACGTAAAGTTTTTTCAAGCTGGTGAGAAATACGGTTTGCTCGAACACTCTCCATACGATCGTATATTGGTGAGTGCCTCAGCGAAAAAGTTTCCCGAAGAACTGCTTGTTCAGCTAAAAATTAGTGGCAAGTTGGTCATTCCAGTTATAAACGATATTTTAGAAATCACAAAAACTTCAGACTTCGATTATGAAAGCATAACGCACTCAGGTTTTGTCTTCGTTCCTCTTGTTTAGATTGGCTGGGGTTAGTGGATGCGTTTCAGGAAAGTCAACTAGGTTTTGATCTTCGCGCTGCTATTCTTGCCATTGGGAAATCCAATATTACGCAGATCATCGCGTAAATGATTCCACTGCCAATCGCGCTCGGCTGTTTTTACAGTTCCAGCTTCGGTTTTTGATACAGACAACCCTATAGCTTTTATGGCGTAATCGGCGGCATTGGGACAGTGAGTATACATATGAGCAACGCCAGCGGCTTGACCACACGCTCGTGCTGCCGCTATAGCTTGAGGTTCTTTTGCTTCACGTGCCGAATCGTGCGCACTAAATGCAGCTTGACGACATTCAAGCATTGTCGTCTCATTTCGAATCCATGCTCGTAAGATATCGATAGCAAATCGTGGCCTTTCGTCATCTGAGTGTAATTCTTCAAATAAATGGAGTGTGCGTTCGGCGCAGTCTGACGCCCACTGCGCAAGTTCGTGGTGAATGGTAATTTCAGGATTCGTAAAAGACTTTTTCTCGCCCATATAGCTATTGTATCAAAAATACCCCTGAAATTCAGAGGTATTTAAGCATAAGCGAATTGGCTGGGGCGGAGGGATTCGAACCCCCGAATGTCGGCACCAAAAGCCGATGCCTTACCACTTGGCCACGCCCCATTATAAATTTGCACGTACAGTACTAAAAGTACTAGGCAATTGTACACTAAACCAGCTCTCAGCTCAAGAGAGCTGGCCAGAGTGACGCCTATTTTTTAGCTGTCGTCGCTACCCTACCCGATTTTACAAAATAAGAGCGAACTTCAAGCAAGAAGTAGGACGCAATCATGATACCAATCAGTTCAAATAGTAGGCCAAAGATGAATCCAAAGATATTAAAGGTAAACACGGCGTCAAGAAGCATTTTAGCTGCTCCAATGATTAATACGATAAACAAGATATCCCAACCGTGTCGCATGTGCTCTTTTAATGACGTTGCAGCCTTGGCATACAGCACGGTAACCACCGACAAATAGATAAGCGCTAAAAGTGTCGTTAGTAACCATCCGACTGGATACTGCGACGAAGTATAGACGCTCAAATAGCCCGGAGCGTTACCCATATAGCTCATATACCCAAACAGTTGACCAAGCGTGACTATTGCCGAAATAGCCATCGAAAAAGATACTAGTACGACCAGCCACCAGAGATTATCAGCCAGCCATTTTCTTATAACATCCGGTAGATGCGGAAATGGCGCTAGCCAGTTTTCTGTTAAAGATTCCAGTTTCCGAACTCGGTCCATAAACGACTCCTATTTATAGCTCAATCATACTCTTAAGCGTAAACGGCGACAACTATTTTCGAGTACTAAGAGGCCACATGCTCCAGCTTGACCAAGCAGCCAAAGTACCAAGCCCGATGCTAACAAGTACTGCCCACCAACCCGGTGCCAGTTTTACAATCGTACCAAGCATGCCGATGTTATCAATGGCATTAGTACTAACTGCCAGCCATAGACTAACGTATAGCCAAATACCGGCTACTAGCCAGCCGCACAACATACTGAAAAACCGCATCGCCAAGCTAACGCGAATTCTTAGCAAGAATGGTAGCGAAAAAACCTCAACAATTACGAGTAAAGCGACCAGGAAGTGCGCAAAACCCGCGCCACCTGGCAGCCAAAAGCTATCAAACATATCGGGTAGTTTGTCGAAGCTAAATAATTGCGCAACAGCAAATATAGTAATAATGCCGGCATAAGCCAGTCCTATTAGTGGTGCGTCTTTGGTTCGGGGCGAAATTGGTGCGGAAGCTTTTGGTAATATACTCATGCTAAAAGTATAGACTTATGTCAATTTAGGCGCAAATGTTGTTATTTTTATTAATCCGCTTGCGCTTTAACACCCTATCGGTTACAGTAACAACAAGCGAAAGTTACATAAAACAAACATAACTCCAAAAAAACATATGTTGTGACTGATCGCTCTACGATATCCACCACAACAAAAGAGTAATCCCGCCATGTGCGGGGTTATTTTTTGTCAACCTTCCTACCTCGCCTCTACGCCCAACCACTCCTCCAACCGGGCTTCACGCCGGGTACGAACAAGAGCCTCGGCGT
>DAIOXF010000049.1:0-4455 GCA_036758105.1 Candidatus Saccharimonadota bacterium
CCCAGCAACGGCCGTAATTTTATTCATTCCCCTACCAACTTCAGTTGAATTCATACCTAGTTTAACAGCGACTGCGCCGGCGCCAACTGCCGCGCGAATACTCTGCTCACCCAAAAGCTTCAGATTAACCTCGACTGGCTCATCCCAATCCTTGGCTATAAACTTGCCTTTGTAGCCACTATTTACTGAAAAATCATCCTCTAAAAAATAATATTCAGCTGAACCACTAGTACCATAGGTAGTAATGTTGGGATTTGTTAAAAGATTAGCGTAGCGACCCGGAATATCATCACGGTTAATAATTGCGGTCTGGCTAAAGTTGGCAGCTGCCAACTCCTCCTGCGCGACAATGTCGATATTACCAAAAAACTCCATATGCTCGGGGGAAACAGCCGTGATAACAGCGATATCAGGCTTTAAATAGGTACCGGCATGCGGAATCTGACCGATTCGATCGCTACCAACCTCTTGAATAACGACATCAACATCGGCCGGTTGGTCGATGCGAAGTCGAGACGCCTTAAATACCGCTAGCCACGCCAGGATGCTTTTGACGTTCTCGGGATATTCGATACCTAAAATCGCCAGTGGGGCACTAAGTTCTGCGTTATGGTTACCTTCATGGACCCGAACCCGAAAACGCTCTGATAACACGGTGCCGATTGCTAACTTCGTAGTCGTTTTACCGACGCTACCAGCGACAATAATAAGTTTGACTTCGGGATGTGCCTTGAAATACGATTTAACATAATTTTCTAACTTATTTTGGATAAACGTCTTAAACATAACTAACTTCATCATATCAGCTATCGTTAATCTGCGCGACAATACAGCCTGCCTGAGTCCAGAGTTACATATTAATGAAAATTTAATCCTTTTGTCGGATATAAATAGTTACGATGCGAAACTAATCGAGATAATTATTGGCTTTCTCTGATTATAAAGATGATGCGGATCGTCGACAAACCATATATTAACTAGAACGACAGTGCCTTTACCCCGCGCATGCCATAATTAACTCGTAGGTTGAGGCCACAAGCTGTGTCCGCACTATTCTCGTCGCTCGTATCCGTAGCGGTGGGATTCTCTAGAGAATAGAACAGGTAAAATTTACGGCCACCACAATCATAAAACATCATCGTCAAAACACCACTTTGGACCCCAGGATAATTCGGATTAGAAGGAAGAGATGATATGAAGTTAGGAGGCAAAAGCTTACTATCGACCAGCATATCCTCAAGCGTGCATGAGTAATTACCAATACCAGCAAAGCCTCCCTGACTTCCCGTACACACCCCATTACTTACCGGTGCAGTTGTACCATAACCCGACCCCGTCGGTAGTTGATCGCCGCGATTAATCGACCATATTTGAATAGATTGTGCCACTTTAGCAGCAGCATCCTTGACTCGTGCATCCCGCGCTCTGCTCTGTATGCCGTTATACGCCACGATCGTAATAGCGGCCAGGATACCAATAACAACTATAACAATTAGGAGCTCGACGATAGTGAAGCCAGGTTTAATATAACGGTTTTTACGCATACCTAAAGTAAGTATGTAGCATAAGCATAATGGCGTCAATTTAACAATTTCTTGTGGTGGAGCTACAGGGACTCAAACCTTGGACCTCTTCCATGCCATGGAAGCGCTCTAATCAACTGAGCTACAGCCCCTTACGACTTGCAGTTATATCAAACACTCGCTCCTGATAGTAGGAGCGAGTGTTTTTTGCTGTTGCGCGCCCACCCGGGGCACGTTTTTGTTGATCGTGTTTGTTTTGATCGGTGCAAAGGTTACCCCTTTGGCGCACCAGCTCGTATATTATTATTGCCTATCTACACTGATAACACAAGCGTTTTACGTGACTTGTAGCACATAACACTAGTATTTTTATACGGACTATGCTTAAATGGAGGAGTTCAGAAGCACACGCGTATTTAGGCAAAAGGCGGGCGCTTACCACTTAGGTAAACTCTCTTCTTCGCACAACAATCGCAGAAGCGGTCGGTCTGACGATAATATTTAGAATCAGATAAGAAGAAAAGAGTACCACATTATGGCACAACAAAATCTATTTATCGGTAGCCTTGCATATGCAACTACTGATGACACACTAAAAGCTTTTTTTGAGCAAATTGGTGAAGTTGAGAGCGCACGAGTAATCACTGACCGCGATAGCGGCCGTTCAAAGGGCTTCGGCTTTGTTGAATTCAAAAACGATGCAGACAACCAAAAAGCTGTTGACAGCCTTGATGGCAAAGAGCTTGATGGCCGCGCAATTAGCGTTGGTCTAGCACGTCCAAAAGAAGATCGACCAAAGCGCGACTTCAGCGGCAGCAATGACCGCGGCGGTAGCGGTAACGGTTCATTCCGTCAACGCAGCTGGTAATTACTAGCTAGTACTTAATAAAATACCTCGTCTTATAGGCGAGGTATTTTATATGTAGCAAAATTTAGTATAGGCTAGCTTTTTAATAAATTAATTAGCTGAGCTTCGTCAATAACAGTCGTTCCGTTCGCCTTAGCCTTCTGAAGCTTGCTCGACCCAACGTTCCCACCAACTACCAGAAAGTCAGTATCTTTAGCTACGGCTGTCTGGAAAGTACCGCCCATTAAACGGATGCGCTCGGCCGCCTCATCGCGCGACATACCGCTAAGCGAACCGGTGATAACAAAGCTTTTACCACTTAACTTGCCTGTCTTTTTAGTGAAGACTGATTTTACACCCAAATCATTAAATTTCTTGAGTAGCACCTCGTTATCCTCATCAGAGAACCAAGCCACGATTGATTCAGCCACAACTTTGCCAATACCATCAACCAGCTGCAGTTCATCTAGGTCGGCATTTGCTAAGTTTTCAATTGACTCAAAACGATTAGCTAAATCAATTGCCGTCTGCGTGCCGACATGGCGAATCCCCAGGCCTAAAATAAACTTTTCAAGTGGCGGGTTTTTCTTGTTAGCAATTGCTTTAATTAATTTATTTGCTGAAATCGTCGCAAAGCGATCAAGTTTTAGTAAATCATCAGTACTCAAGGTATAAATATCAGCCAGGTCCTTGATTAGGCCGGCGTCCACCAAAGCAACAACGTTTTTTTCGCCAAGTGTGTCAATATCGAGCGCACCTTTTGAAGCATAGTATTCGACTGAACGTTTTAATATCAAATCGCCGCTTAACCCCTTGACGCGGTAAACGACATCTTCACCGTTACGCTCAAATTGCAACTCAGGATATTGCTCAGCTAGCAGGAACTGGTAGTCAACCGGACAGGTACCTTTCGGTCGTAACTCGATAACAACACTTTGGACCTGAGGAATAATATCACCCGCCTTAAAAATTACCACTGTATCGCCTATTCTAATATCTAGGCGGCCAATTTCGTCGGCGTTATGCAAACTAGCATGTCTAACGGTTGTTCCAGCAACAACCACCGGGTTAAAGACCGCTACCGGCGTAGCCGCACCAGTACGCCCAATACTAATGACAATATCCTTAACAATCGTCGTGGCTTGCTCGGCGGCGTACTTATAGGCCACAGCGGCACGTGGCTGCTTGCCAACAATGCCAAGCTCGCTAAATAACGCCCGGTCATTAACCTTTATCACCAGTCCATCGATATTAAATGGTAGCTTATCGCGTATTTTTTCAACATAATCAACAAAATGCATGACATCTTCCAGTTTATTAAATACCGCTGCCTGCTGGTTACGTTTTACACCCAGTGCACTAAGTGAATCATAAGCGAACGTATTTGTCGGAACTTCCGATGGATTGTCGCGTTGCAAGTCATAGGCGTTAAATGACAGTGGACGGTCGGCAACTAGTTTTGGATCAAGCTGGCGAATCGTACCGGCAGCTAGGTTGCGTGGATTGGCAAACTTCGGCTTGCCCGCCGCTGTTTGTTTGGAATTTAGCGCTTCAAAATCTTTTTTGAGCATTACAATTTCGCCCCGAATTTCGGTGCGGCCCCTTAGGAAGTTCTCGTATCCCTTGGCGTAGCGCAAACGAAGCGGTACGTTTTTGATGGTGCGAACATTTGCTGTGACATCCTCGCCAATATAGCTATCGCCTCTGGTTACTGCCTGAACTAACATGCCATCTTGGTAAGTCAAGGCGCAAGCCAGGCCGTCCATCTTGATATCTGCGAAAAATTCGTGCTTACGACCGGGTAGTAACTTATCGGTCCGCTTGACCCAAGCCTCAACATCACCCCTGTCAAAAACATCATTCAGGCTGAGCATGCGCGTGCTGTGAGCGATTTTAGTAAAACCACTCAAAAGTTCACCACCCACCCGCTGAGTTGGACTATCGGGTGTAATTAATTCCAGATGTTCAGCTTCTATCTTTTTTAGTTCACCGAACAAACTATCATAAATTGCATCAGACACGACTGGCTTATCTAGGACATGATATTGATAACTGTAATCAGACAGAAGCGTCCGAAGTTCGGCG
>DAIOXF010000050.1:0-4448 GCA_036758105.1 Candidatus Saccharimonadota bacterium
TTATACCACTGGCTTGTTCGTGCGGTAACTTAAAGCTTTTATATAGATGGTTTACTACTACAGCGGGTTTCAAAAGATCATCTTTTTCTTCTATATTCATAGTCTATATATTCTCCGCAAAGTATTTTGAGTGGCGTTTAAAATATAGCGTGCCGCCAACAAAAACTAGAATAACAATAATGTATGGTATCAATGAATAAAAAATATTATGCGAAAGACCCGATAATGTCACAGACTCGTGGGTAATGGTGCTATACCTCGCGTCTTGTATTGCTTGTGCAATTGGATTCATTAATAACATTTTGGCAATAAATTCACTTTTCTCGATAACAAGCGAAAGTGGATAAATTATTGGCGTGGCATAAAAAGCAGCCTGCATAACAATTTCCCAGATATGAATAGTGTCTCGGTACTTTACGTTAACAGCGGAAAGGTAAAATGCTAAGCCAAGCGCAAGTACATAAATTTCTGTCATATAGATTGGCAACATCAATATAGACAAGTGCAGGTGAATACCGTTAAAAATCATTAATATGGCAACAATAGCAAGATTTAAAATTAAATTAATTAGGGCAGATATAGTTGTCGAAAGAACTATGATGTATTTTGGAAAACTTATCTTGCGTAATAAATCACCGCGGCCTACGATTGCTCCCATTCCCTGGTTCGTAGCCTCAGCAAAAAATGTCCACAGAACAATTCCAAGAAGTAAATATACAGCATAATGCTCAACTGTACCAACTTTGATAATCACACCAAATACCACATACATAATCGCAAATAAAAATAGTGGTTTTAGAAGTGACCAAGCATACCCAAGCGCCGATCCTTGATAGCGAAGTTTGAAATCAGTAACGACAAGTTCGCGCAAAAGTATGCGGTTTCGACGGTTCATAATATTAGAAAGTTTCATAAGTCTGCGATTAATTATAAGATAGATGCAGTCATATGAACAGAGTTGCAATCGTCGTATTAAACTGGAACGGAATTGAGGACACTTTATTGTGCCTTGAATCTCTGTTGTTACAGAGCTACAAACACTTTCAAATTGTCGTTATCGACAACGGGTCAATCGATAACTCAAAAGAGTTATTGGAAAAATACCGGACCGACCATAGCGACATCGACGTAATCTATAACCCTATTAACTTCGGCTTTGCTGGTGGCGTGAACACTGGTATCGAATGGGCCCTAAACGATAACTTCGACTACATTGCACTGTTTAACAACGATGCCATTGCAGACAAAGATTGGTTACAAAGCCTAGTTGATGCCGCAGGGCCAAAAGAAATTGGCATTGCTACCGGACTGCTACTTCACGAAGACGGCACAACGATTGATAGCACTGGCGACTGGTTTTCAAAGTGGGGACTAGCGTTTCCACGCAACCGTGGAGATAACGTCTCGAAAGCACCTAAAGCCGGAGCTGTGTTTAGCGCCAGTGGCGGAGCAAGTCTGTATAAGACTGCTCTGTTCAAAGACATCGGCTTATTTGACGAGGATTTTTTCGCCTACTACGAAGATGCTGATATTAGCTTCCGGGCGCAACTGGCCGGCTGGAAAGTTACCTATACCCCCAAAGCAATCGCGTACCACAAACAAGGCGCTACTAGTAAAAAAGTTCCTGGCTTTACTACCTACCAGACGTTTAAAAACCTACCATTGTTATTTCTAAAAAACGTCCCACGTGGCCTGTTGTTGTCTGTTGGTGTTCGATTCTATTTCGCCTACTTACTCATACTGCTCAATGCTATCGTCAAGGGCAACGGTGTGTCCGCGCTCAAAGGCACCTGGATGAGCTTCATTCTTGGCTTTAAAAAACTTGGTGAACGACGACAGATTCAAAAGAACAAACGAGTGTCAGCGGATTATATAAAAAGTATTCTGTGGGATGACTTACCCCCTGACCAAACTGGCATTCGAAAGTTTCGTAAGATTTTTACCGGCAAGGACTGACCCGTGAAACTGCTGGAATATGAAGCAAAAAATCTCTTATCTCAATCAAAAGTTGCAACTCCCCGCTCATCTACGTTCCATCAAAACGATTCACCCCAACTTTCTCTTACGGTCGTCTTAAAATCCCAAGTCCCGACTGGTGGCCGTGGCAAAGCAGGTGGTATAAAGATTGTCGACAATCAAAAAGACCTCCAACAAGCGATTGGTAATTTGTTTGCGCTCTCAATCAATGGCTTCCGGCCTCGCACACTCCTCGCCGAGGAAGAGCTGGCTATCGCCCACGAATATTACGTGTCGCTCACTATTGATCGCGTAGCGGCCGAGATTCGCTTGATTGCGCATACTGGTGGCGGGGTTGAAGTGGAAGACAATAAACAAGACGGGTACCTCAATATAGCGGTTAGTAAAGAAACCGTAGAAGCAGTTGGTCAACAATTGGCGGATTACTATAACCTGCCTAGTCAGACGTTCGTTCTACAAGATCTGGTTGAACATATATACACCTGTTTTACAATGAACGACGCCACGCTGTTAGAGATTAACCCTTTGGTATTCACTATGGATGATAAGTTTGTGGCCGGGGATTGCAAGATGGAGCTCGACGATAGCGCCGCCTTTCGCCATGACTGGAATTTTGAGAATCAAGCGGCTGAAGCCAATTTCGTCACGCTCGATATAAACGGAACCGTTGCAACCATCGCCAACGGCGCTGGCCTCGCCATGGCGACAGTTGATGCTGTCGCCGACAGTGGTATGACCCCGGCCAATTTTCTTGATATCGGTGGCGGATCGAACACCGAGACGTTAGTCGCCGCCTTTCGACGTATCAACGACTACCCCAACATCCAAGCGATTGTTATTAATGTCTTCGCTGGTATTAGCCGATGTGATGATGTGGCGCGGGCGATTGTTGCCGCTAAAGACCAGATCGATACCCTTCCGCCACTGTTTATCCGCCTAGCCGGCACCAACTTCGAAGCCGCCGCTAAACTTTTAGCCAGTGAGTCGGTTCCACTAATGTCGACCCTGGAAGATTGTCTCGAAGCCGCTCGCATTAAGGTCGCGTCATGAATCAAGATTTATTATTTGCAAAAAACGTCATCGTCCAAGGTATCACTGGCCTGCACGGTAGTTTTCAGACTAAATCAATGCTAGCGGCCGGCACGAATATTGTCGCTGGAACATCACCAGGAAAAGCTGGTCAAACTATTGAAAATATACCGGTCTACGATTCTATCGCCGACATTCAAAAGGACTATAAAGTCGACGCCAGTGTTATTTTTGTACCAGCTAAATTTACAAAATCGGCAATTACCGAGGCAATTAATGCCAAAGTGCCGCTTATTGTCTGCGTGACCGAGGGCGTGCCGGTTAATGACATGGTTGTAATTAAGAAGTTATTGAAAAACTCCTCAAACACCCTTATCGGGCCAAACTCGCCTGGACTAATCGTGCCCGGTGTTAATAAACTCGGCATTATCCCAGCCGATATGTCGCTTGGCGGCCACATCGCCCTAGTTAGCCGTTCCGGTACCTTGACCTACGAGGCAATGGCTGGCTTAACTAAGCGCGGCCTTGGTCAACGCTATGTGATTGGTATTGGCGGCGACCCAGTTCACGGCACTGGCTTTATCGATTGCCTTAAGTTGTTTCAAACTGATCCAGAGGTTGAAAAAATTGTCTTGATCGGTGAAATTGGCGGCAGCGACGAGCAGCAGGCGGCCGAATATATCAAAGCTTCGGTTACAAAGCCGGTATTTGCCTATGTTGCCGGTCATCACGCCCCGGTTGGCATGCAAATGGGCCATGCCGGCGCTATTTTAGGGTCATCCTATGAATCAGCCGATGCGAAAACGGCGGTACTTAGGAGCGCCGGTGCAGCTACAGCAAATAGTATTAGCCAGCTGGTTGATTTGGTGTCATGTTATACTGATAGCAATGAAAAAGATTAGTATATTAATCCCCGCTTACAATGAACAAGAAGTCCTAGAACAGCTTTATCACCGCCTTGGCAAACTGGCTAACGACAACAAGTCCTATGAATTTGAGTTTTTATTTGTAAACGACGGCAGCCGTGACCAAACGATGCAAATTATCAAAGATTACGCCGAAGCCGACGACCGAATTGCCTATGTTGATTTATCGCGCAATTTCGGCAAAGAAATTGCTATGCTTGCCGGCCTAGATCACGTTACCGGTGACGCCACGGTTATTATTGACGCCGACCTGCAGGATCCGCCAGAACTTATCCCTAAAATGGTAAAGTTTTGGGAGGAAGGCTATGATGATGTCTACGCCAAGCGAAACAGCCGCGAAGGCGAGACATGGTTAAAGAAAATCACTTCAAAGACCTATTACCAACTGCTTCAAAAAGCCACTAGTATTGAGATTCAAAAGGACACCGGTGATTTTCGCCTGCTCGATCGTCGCTGCGTTGAAGCCTTAAAGCAAATTCGCGAATCACAGCGCTACACCAAGGGTATGTTCAGCTG
>DAIOXF010000051.1:0-4432 GCA_036758105.1 Candidatus Saccharimonadota bacterium
GGGTAATGGTGTACAATCAATTTTTGTAAATGGGCCAGTAGCTCAGCTGGTTAGAGCGTCTGCCTCTTAAGCAGAATGTCGTGGGTTCAAGTCCCACCTGGCCCTCCAAATAAAGAACACCCTTTGATCGCTACCGAGGGTGTTTTTTATTTATTGCTATGATAATAGATATGACTGACTTCACGATTGTAGACTCGAATGATAATCCCATTGGTGCCAAACATCGCCAGGATAAACAATACGATGATATTTATAGAGTCGCCGCTCTTTGGCTAACGGACAGTATAACGGGTGATGTACTACTGGCTCAACGTAAATGGACAAAAAAGAATAATCCAGGGAAATGGGCTGCAGCAGTATCAGGTACGGTTGAACCCAATGAGACTTATGAGATCAATATCGTAAAAGAGATAGAGGAAGAGATTGGGCTAACTGCTATGGAAGACATGGAAAAGTCCGCATCCCCCGAGCACCGAATCCCGCAGATTGGTGTATACGAACATTATAAAAGTACGCCCAAGACCTAAGATACTACCAGGTGCTGGGCGTCGCTAAGAACACCGAAACTGGTGAAAGCTATGTTGTCTATGTACCGATGTATGAAACCGCCGAAGATACAGATTATCAATTTGAGGCCCGCCCGCTTGATATGTTTACAGAAAGTGTCGAGTATGATGGCAAAGTCGTCCCGCGTTTTAGGTATGTAAGTCCTGAACTTTAACACCGAAAGCTACTAAGTGGCTATCTATGTCGTCCGGGCAATCTTCGTAATCTGCCAATACCGACGCTGCCATCGCCTACACCGAAGGTTAGAAGCTCGGGTTTGCCATTGTGACCGCCACCTGGAAATACTACGTTGTTTAGGTTAATGGTCATATCGTCTTTAACTGTGTGGCCAGGAAACATCGCGGCAGCTGCGATAACGCCTAATTCAACAATTCGTTTAGTAATAGTATTATGTCCGAACATGAGTCCCTCGTAACATTTACCACTATTATTTGGTCCGGTCATCCATGCTTGATGTGATGCTAAGACATATTTTCCGTTACCAACTAGCCATGCCTCGCCCACGCCGCCCCAAACGCCACTATCTTCCGGGTATAGATCTTTATGAATAAGTGGGGCATTGGCAATAGCCTCTTCTGTCAGTTTAGACAAGTCAGGGACTGACATGTAACTTACGTTGCCAGTTTCAGAATAGGGCTGTGGACGTGGCCAGACATGTAGCCTAGAACTATCAGGATCTGCGTCAATAGCGTTGCGGATATCCTTCATGCCGGGTGGCCCCTCGGCAACTATTTCAAGGTTATTTAATGACGTGCCTGAACGAAATAAAGTCTGGAAAGAGGCGACCTCGTATGGCTTATCGGGCTTTGGTTGGACGTAAACTGAGCTATGTAGCCAGGCTTTTTCTAACTTGCCGCTTATAGGTAGCCGACGTCTAATGCGAATTAGTGATGCATCTTCGCCAAGAAATTCAGTGGCACCATGGAAAGGTCGCATTGGTACCTCTAGATTTTGCAAGTTAATCATATATGCCCGTACGACTGATTTACCTAGGTGTGATGTGACAGCATCAACTCGATTAGGTTCGACTCGCAAAATCATTACATCTATAGGCGAATCGGTCGGGTTATCGATGCTGTGCGGGGGCAGCGTATGAAGTCCCGTTGGATTGTATCCGATACAATTGGCCGGTATGCCTTCGGGTTTGGGCATCACTCGAGGCTCGATTAATTGATATCCGCCATTCCATCTAATTTCTTCAGACGAACGTTTAAATTGCGGGCTGCGGCGGAAGTGGTCTGGCGCGACGTCGTGTCTTATTGACTCTTGTAATTGCGTCATACCCATAGCTTTCGTGAATTATACAATGGCTTAATTGTAACCCTTTTAAACGACAGCGCAACCGTAACCACAATTAGCTTAAAATTTTTGCAACACGTAGCAGGCGATTAGCGATTTTTATGCTTCTTTTTGCGATAGACGGCATCGCCGTGTTATCTTTTTTAAGGCTAGTAAGGACATCTTCAATCGTGACAATTTGGCGAATGTCTACAGTCACGGATTTATGGCTAGTCATTTCACAAGTATAGCAATAACTATCAGGTATCATTCAGCAGCCGCGAACATTATGCTTATGCTATCATTATTACAAGATGACAAAGTCAAAAGACATGCGATTTAAACACTCCGGATTTACGATTATTGAACTATTAGTTGTAATCGTAGTCATTGGCATTTTGGTGACCATAACGGTCGTGAACTATAACGGTGTACAGGCCAGGTCTCGTGATACGATCGTAAAAAATGCCGCCAAGCAGGTAGCGGTTGAGTTGCTGCGCTATTCGTCTGATACGGGTAACACGCCACTACAAACGGGTGGTGGTTCTAATGGTGGTGGTTCGGGCTGGTTTAGCTCTCAGATTAGTGGTGGAAGTTATCCTTTACCGACCGAGACAGTTTTGGTTAATGGCGGTTATTTGCCGTCTGGGTTCACAGCGGCTCTACCTAAAAATATAGTTTACAACAATTCTAATTCGACTACACTCATGCTGTACGGTTGTGGCTCGAAGTATGTTGTCTATTATTCACTTGAAGCGCCTACAAGTGGCGACATTTCAGACTTTAATAGTGTTAAGACTCAGTGTTCATCAGGTAGTCTTCAGACCAGCTACAATATGCAGGGCGGCTACATATTTAATTAGCCCAGGTGGCTCGACGCGACAAAACAGGTTATAATAAGTAATAGAGTAAGTTGTTTTAATAGGAGGTCACATTGTGAGTTGGTACCATCCTTCTTCCATATTAGATAAAGTCTTTGAGGGCGGTATTATCCTTAAGGGTATTAGCGGTTCTTTGGAGTTCATTGGTGGCGCGTTACTCTTTTTTGTTAGCCCAGCCTCGATTCATGACTTCATCGTGTTTATTACTCAAAAAGAGCTGTTGAACGATCCGCATGACGTTATCGCAAATATATTACTAACTTGGACTCAACATCTTGGTGGTAGCCAGACATTCTTGATTGTTTATCTGTGGATTCACGCTACGATTAAACTAATCGCAGTTATTGGTATTCTAAAAAACCAGCTTTGGGCATATCCATTTTCGCTAATAACATTGGGTGTGCTGATGTTTTACCAGGTTTATAGTATCGTCTTTGTCAGCGTTTCAATCGGCATGGTTTTGCTGACGATTTTTGATATCTTTATTTTGTGGCTGATTCTGCGCGAGTACAAGATTGTTCGAAAAAACCTACCACTTCAAGTGTGACATTGATTACTATATATAGTATACTAAAAATATATATTTTGTACCATTGGGAGGTTTAAATGAGCTATGTAATTATCGATGTCCGCGAACCAGGGGAATTTTCAGGCGGACACGTTAAAGGTGCACTTAATATACCACCATCGCGATTAATGGCTGGAGCCAAGCAGCTGGCTAGTGTCCTAAAAGACGCTAACATTGTTGTTTACTGCCGGACCGGTAGCCGATCAAACGTTGCGGCGCACATCCTGCATGGCCTGGGTTATACCAATGTCACGAACGGTATTAACAAAGAACAAGTTGAGGCTAGGTTCCTTGGCTAGGATTTGATAAGCTAAGGAAGATGAAGATTTTAGACGGATCAGAGTTATCGGGCTACATAAAAGAGCGCCAACTTAAACAAGTTAGAGCGCTGCGCCAATCATGGCGGGTTTTTCCGCGTCTGGCGATTGTTATGACCGTTGATAGTCCGGTGATTGATACTTATGTTCGTCTAAAAAAGGCCTATGGTGAGGACATCGGCATTGATGTCGATATCCATAAAATTGATCAATCTAAGCTTATGGACCTTATCGCGACACTTAATCAGGATGAGTCGGTTCACGGTATTATCATTCAATTGCCACTTGCCGACATAGGCGATGTTGAGGCGGCCGTAAATGCCGTCGCTGGGGAAAAAGACGTTGATGGGCTAGGTGGGGATAGTATCTTTACGCCCGCCACGGCTATGGCGATTGACTGGCTGTTGGCCGGCTACAACGTTACTTTGCCAGATAAAAATATTGCTATCGTTGGCAATGGCCGCTTGGTGGGCGCACCGCTAGCGAAGCTTTGGCGATCGCAGGGCCTAAAAAACATCACGGTTTATAATGGTAAAACACTAGATTTAGCGTCTGAACTGCAAAAAGCCAATTTAATCGTGACCGCAACTGGAGTACCGTCGCTAATTACGCGTGACATGGTGCAGCCTGGTGTTACGGTTGTTGACGCTGGTACGGCATCCGAACATGGTAAAATAGTCGGCGATTTGGCGCCGGAAGTGCGCGAACTTGATGATATTACCCTTACGCCAATTAAAGGTGGCGTTGGTCCGCTAACAGTCGCAGCATTATTTGATAATGTAATTCGAGCTGCCAGAATTGTGGCCGACCGCAAAGGTCAA
>DAIOXF010000052.1:0-4382 GCA_036758105.1 Candidatus Saccharimonadota bacterium
ATGATATTCGTAATTACGCGGGTTAGTGCGACCACTAAGAATTGTCCAAAACGACAGCAAGCCTTGGGTGATGATGAAGAATTCGGCTAACAGTGCTAGCGTATAGGGCAGAGGGTCGCCTCGATAAGCTGGTTGCAATAAATAACTTAAGTAAATAAAGGCACCAAATGTTGCAATCGTTAAGATTAGCGTCACTGTCGGCGAGGTGAGTTGTTTCTCTATTCTATTGGCGGAATTTTGCAGCTCGTCGGTTGACCCTCGCATAAAACCTCCTAATTATCAATTACCATCTCTGAACTCTAGTGACTTTGTCTGTATCTATAATACCATGGATTACATAAAGTGATATTTATCATATTCTTAGAATACCCTGGTAGTCATGTGATTTGGCTTCGCGGTTGTCGGTCGTTAGGTTACAATAATACCCATGACTAGTATTCGTAGCGTAGTTAAAAAATTTATTCCAATTTCATTATTTAAAACGATTGAGCCCTACGGCCATTTGGGCGAAGCTGTACTGGCCAATATTCGTTACGGCTTTCCATCGCGCAAGATGCATGTCATCGGTGTGACGGGTACTAATGGCAAGACGACAACTTCATTTATGATTCAAAAGATGCTTAGTCGAGCTGGCTATAAAACTGCTTTGATGACGACGGTGGCTTATGGTGTTGATAATGCCATAATTCCGCAGGTGGCACATATGACAACCGCCTCGGCGCCCCTTTTGCAAAAGCGACTTAAAAACTTCAAACGCCAAGGTGTTAAGTGGGTGGTACTAGAAACGACTAGCCACGCTTTGGCGCAGCACCGGGTATGGGGGATTCCTTACGAAATCGCGGTTATGACCAATATTACACATGAACATCTGGACTATCACGGCACTTTTGAAAGATACCTAGAGGCTAAATTGCGACTTTTCAAGATCGCCGCTCGTCGTGGTAAAAAATTTGGGGTTGTTAATGCCGACGACCCAAGCGCAAAAGTGTTCTCGGTGGCAACGCCAAACTCAATTTCATACGGCATTAAATCAGGTGATTTGCGGGCTAGTCACGTCAAACTTGAACCTGACGGTTGTCGCTACGAGGTAAGTGTTGGTGATGATGAATATAGCATCCACTGCAATATTCCGGGGGAATTTAACGTTTATAACAGCTTGGCGGCGGTCGCGGTTGGTCGCGAAATTGGCCTTAGTGTTCAGCAAATCGAAACTGGCATCGAATCACTTGCCGGTGTTGAGGGCCGCATGACGGTGGTTGATGAAGGTCAGCCATTCACGGTGATTGTCGATTTTGCGCACACGCCAGATTCGTTTGAAAGATTACTGGGAGACTTACGCAAAGCTACTAAGGGCAAGTTAATTACCGTTTTTGGCTCAGCTGGTCGGCGCGACGAAACCAAACGAGCCATCCAGGGCGAAATTGCCGGGCGTTTTTGCGACGAAGTTATCTTAACCGAAGAGGATGATCGTGATATTGATGGTCATCAGATTTTAAATCAGATTGCCGGCGGGGCTAAGAAAGCTGGAAAAACTGTCGACAAAGGCTTGTTTTTGATTTTAGATCGTGAAGAGGCGATTGGTTTTGCAATGACGCGCGCCAAACGTCGCAGTGACACGGTTGTGTTACTGGGTAAGGGTCATGAAAAGACCATCGAGCGAGCCGATGGTACTTATCCCTGGAATGAAGTTGAGATTGCTCAAATTGCCCTGCGTTCGCAGCGCAAAGAATCAAAAAAGAGCCCTAACTAGTCGAGAGTTAAGGTTGTGCAGCGGATAAAGCCGCCGCCCTTGGCAAGTTCGACAATATCAGGGTTGGGTGACAAGACGATGAGGCCATGGGTAGTTAGAGATTGAGCGAGATTCGGCGCCCGACCGCTCATGATGACGGTTTGACCGGTCGACACTAAATTATTTGCAAAAGCATGCTCGGCTTCATCAATCGAAACTTCGATTTTATCAACTTCGTCCAGTGCCGCCAGAATTTTTTGACTTTCAGGCGTAAAGGCTGCCGGACAATAAGCGATTAGGCCTTTTTGATTTTCACCTGGCGCTTTAATGACCGCCAGTGCTAAATCAATATCATAGAAAAAGCTGTCCGGCCAGCCAGATGCCATATTAATGACTGGTTTTTGAAGTGCGTCTAATTGCGGAATGGTTTGTAGCTGAATTCGCTTAAAACCGAGTGTCTGAGCGGCAAATTCTTGAGCAGCCACGTCGCTGCGATAACCGCTGCCGCAAAACAGGTAATCGCCACACGCAAGGGCATCGCCTTGGCCACTAAAACTTAAATTATCTGGCACTCGAATGACGGTTTTGCCAAGTTCGGTTAAGACTTTTTCGGCGTAATCTTCCTCGGCCTTCCGGGCGCTTGGTAGGCGCGCTAAAACCGCCTTGTCGCCGCGAACCAGCGCCCAGTTAGCGGTATAAACACCGTCTTGGCTATCACTCGGCGAGTCAACTTTGGTAACCTCTATGCCAGCTTGAACAAGTAACTTATGAATCGTCGCATGTTCGGAGCGGGCGGCGGATAGGTCGAGTGGAATGGGATGATAATAAGGATTAATTGGTTGGTCGGTGCTGAAATTATTGGCATCTGACATGAGGACATGAGTATTAATAAGCGGCACTGACAACTCCTTTTAAAAATCTAATAATATGAATCGTGGTTCTTATAGTAGTGTATACGATGGGCGATGCGTTCACCAAGTTTAGTCCAAATTAGATATTTAGGCCGGCTAATTACAAAGTCGTAACAGCCGATATAATCAGTGACGGTTTTGCACTGACCGACACCGAAGTGTGGATGATTGGCGTTGTTGATTTCTTCGCTGGGTGGTGAGCCACAAAAGTCGTGAATTAGGGCGCCGTGAGATTTAGCCCACTCAATAACGTGCCACTGCAATAGGTGACTGGCGCCATAGACGGTTCGCTTGCGTACACTAGCGCCGTCTTTGTAGGTGCTTTTTTGACCATAGACCATCGCGTAGGCACCGGCGACAACTTTGCCATCAAAGTATGCAAAAAACATTTGACCATAGCCGGCTGCTTCAAAGCGCCTCCAAAATGTTCGAAAATACTCAAAACCGCGAATACCAAACTGGTCCTTGGCGGTTTCTTGCAGTAGGTTATACATGATTTTACAATTTTTATCAGTCGATGCGACTAGTTTTACAGTGACGCCGTCGCGCTCGGCTCGCCGGATAGCATGGCGGCCTTTTTGCGGCAGACCGGTCAAAATATCTTCGAGGCTTGGCGATATATCGAGGGTGATTGTCGAGGGGTTAGGAATAATTGGTCGAGCTTTAATCAGGCCATTTCGACCTAAAGTGGGCTGATATGAGCGGTCAAGCTCGGGTTCAATCCGAATCGCAAAAACATCATTATCAAGCGCCAGGGCTTTAAGCGATTTTAAAACTTCAAAAAGGTCGTTAGTCGCAGTTACGCTTGGGCCTTTTGGCAGATACCAAAACTTGCCAAGTGGTGGCGTGTTTTTCTCTAGCACCGTGACGGCGGTTTCATCAACAAAAACAAATTTGGCAACGTAGCCGCCAGTTTCTTTTTGTATCGCAAATTCGTAACTAGCAAAAACATTGCCACCATCCTTATTGGCTAATATGTGATTATCCCAATTGGCGACTTCTTGCTTATTGGCGTAACGTACGGTCATTAACATCTATTGTATCTCATAATGTGAAACAGGCCAGAGCCGCCGGGATTAACCGGCGACACTGACCATCTAGCAAGGCGTCTCAGATGAGTTTGTCGAGCAGAATTACTGGTGGTTTGTCTTCATCCTTTTCGCCGCCGAGCATGACAATCAAGGACCTGTCGTCCGTAAACCTGCAAGCCGCAGTTGTGCGGCTTACGGATATTACGTGAACGGTAAGCGCGATGATCTTGTCGTTGTCGTCGGTGACCGGAATGGTCACGCGGTGCTCGATGCTAGCTTCGAGCCGCTTTCGAACGACTCGGGCGCTTTCGGTGGCCATATAGCTACCACCCGGCACCTTGTCGTCTGTGACACGGCGCCCCCTAGGCTTACTAGGCATAACTCCTCCTCGAATTGGTGTAAAGAGCTATTACTATTATCCCAACAAATCGATAAAAAGCCAATATATTATGGTTGAGCATTAGCACTCCGGCCTTGCAAGTGCTAATTTATTTGTCTACAATAGAACTACAAATAAGGAGGATTATTAAATGACTTCACCAGTTAAACCTCTGGCAGATCGTGTTGTTGCGGTGCGCGAAGAAGCGCAGACAAAGACTGCAAGCGGCATTTTCTTGCCAGATAACGCCAAAGAAAAATCAGTCCTTGCGCACGTTATGGCGGTTGGACCAAAAGTTACTGATTTAAAGGTTGGTGACAAGATTGTTTATA